>JBKJLJ010000238.1:0-3500 GCA_046597015.1 Bryobacteraceae bacterium | reverse complement strand
GATTCCCAGGGCGGGGTGGACCACGTCGATTCGCATCGGACGGTGATGATGGTCGCCAGCCCGTACGCCAAGAAGAACTACGTTTCGAAAGTGAATTCGAGCTTCCCGGGCATGCTGAAGACCGCGTTCCGGCTGTTGGGCCTGCCCCCCTTGAACCTGTACGACGCGACAGCGGCCGATCTGTCTGACTGCTTCTCCAGCGCCAACCCCGACTTCGCTCCGTACAAACTGCTGTCGGTTCGTCCCGAGTTATTCGACCCGAGCAAGGCGCGGGAGCCGATGGATCCCAAGCCCGGCCCCAAAATGGACGACCCGCGGGTGCTGAAAGAACTTCAGAAGCCTTAGTGATGCAGTGTGCGCCGGGTGCTGGCTGAGCGACGTTTTTCGTGCTCTACCCGGACCAAGTGGCGCGGCTTGAAAATGTTGTCGTAAGCATCGCTGGGAAGAGAAGTCCGCTGCAGGCGCGGGTTGACGGCGCGGCGTGGCCGGAAGCACCGGCCGGAGCGAAGTCGAAGGGAGACCAAACAACGGGCCTTCTGGTCGTTTCAGCCGATCTCCCGCAGGCGCTGAAGTAACTACAAAAACCTTAACGAGTTAGTGACGGCATGATCCGGTATCGAGCCCTGCTCTGCTTGCGGCTGCAGGCGGCGGAGACGAGCGCAGTTCGGCGGCTTCGAAATGGTGTCGGAAGCGTCGCCTGGAAGAAAGTCTGCTGCTGCGGTGTGGCGGGAAGCACCGGTCGTGGTGAAGTCGTCGGCCCGAAGCGCGGGCCTACGGGGCACTTCAGTCGATCTCCCGCGGGTGCTGAAAGAACTTCAGAAACCTTAATGATATAGTTGCGGGATGATCCGGTATTTAGCCCTGCTCTGCTTGCCGCTCCAGGCGGCGGAGACGGGCGCTGAGTTCTTCGAAACGAAAGTGCGCCCGGTGCTGGCCGAGCGATGCTTCTCCTGCCATACCCAAACCAAGTTGGGCGGCCTGGAAATGGTGTCGCAAGCGTCGCTGGCCAAGGTCGTCAAGCCCGGCAAGCCGGAAGAGAGTCTGCTGCTGGCGCGGGTTCGTTCCGGGCAAATGCCGCCCGCTGGTGGGAAGCTTTCGGAGATTCAAATTGCAGCGCTCGAAACCTGGATCCGCGACGGCGCCGTCTGGCCGGAAGCCCCTGCCGTAGCGAAGTCGAAGGACTACCTGATTCGGCCCGAACAGCGGGCTTATTGGGCGTTTCAGCCGGTGCGGAAGGCCAGCGGATCCATCGATTCGGTGCTGCAGGCGGCTTGGAAGGCCAAAGGGATTACCCCGGCAGGCCCTGCCTCGCGACGAACGATTCTGCGCCGGGCGACCCTGGACCTCACGGGATTGCCGCCCACGTTTGAAGAGGCCGAGGCGTTCGTCAGCGACAAGTCCCCGCAGGCTTGGGCGAAGGTGATCGACCGGCTATTGGCGAGTCCGCGTTACGGCGAGCGCTGGGGCAGGATTTGGCTCGACGTCGCGCGCTACTCCGACGACAAGTTGAACTCGACGATGGATGAGCCGCAGCCGAACGCGTTTCGATACCGCGACTGGGTGATCGAGGCGTTCAACAAGGACATGCCGTACGACCTGTTTGTGAAGGCGCAGTTGGCGGCAGACCATTTGAAGGATCCCGCGCTGCTGCCGGGCCTGGGCCTTTATGGGTTGAATCCGGAGTTTCAGGACGACCGCGTCGACGTGACCACCCGCGGCTTTCTGGGTCTGACGGTGGCTTGTGCGCAGTGCCACGATCATAAGTTCGACCCGATCCCGACCAAAGACTACTACTCCATTCTAGGCATCTTCAACAGCTCGAAGTATAAAGAGTATCCGTTGGCTGACCCGGCGACGGTGGCTAAATACGAGACCGCCGAGAAGGCCTTGAAGAGGGCTAAGGACGACCGCGACGAGTTCGTGAAGAAGCAGTCCGAACAGGTGATGGATCTGCTTGCCGCCAAGGCCGATCGGTACATGCTGGCGGCCATCGGCAAAGGCAAGCTGGATGGGCTGGACGGCGAGACGGTGGAACGATTCCGGGCCTATCTCGCCCGGACCGATCGGGAAGCGATTCAGGTAAAGACCGACGACCCGGCGCAGTTTCGGAATGTGCTGGTGGCCGTTCTGCGCGAGAAACGGGCGGTCGATGAGAAGAATTTAATTCGGCTGGGCGGTTCGAACAAGCGCGGGGACTTGGCGGGGGCGGACCTGGTTTCTCTCTCAAAGGACGAGTTCTACCTCTATCGGGACTTCTTCGGGGCAAAGGGTGTCTTCTTCTATGGCGATGGCAAGGGGGACCGCTGGCTCCAGGGGCCCTACCACGAGCATCTCGATTTTCTGCGCCAGATCATCATGGCGGCCGAGAAGGCGCTGCCGGAGCGTTATCCGTTTCTCCATGCGCTGACGGATGCGGAAAAGCCGCGCAATGAGAAGGTTCACCTGCGCGGGAATCGGGCGACGTTGGGCGAGGAGGCACCGCGGGGTTGGCTGGCGATCCTGTCGAAGCCGGAGCAGCCGGAGCTGTTTTCGCAGGGTTCCGGGCGGCTCGAACTGGCCGAGCGGATTGCGAGCAAAGCCAACCCGCTGACCGCCCGGGTGATGGCGAACCGGATCTGGCAGGGCCACTTCGGCGAGGGGATCGTGAGGACGGCTTCGAACTTCGGAGTTCTCGGCGAACGGCCGTCGAGCCTGGAATTGCTGGACCATTTGGCGGCGCGGTTCATGGATGCCAACTGGAGCGTGAAGGCGCTGCACCGGGAGATTTTGCTGTCGAACGTCTATCAGATGGCCGCGACGCCGGTAGCCGCCAGCGAGAAGGTGGATGCCGAGAATCGCCTGTTCTGGCACTATCCGAAGCGTCGGCTGGATGCCGAGGAGATCCGGGATTCGGTGCTGGCGGTCTCCGGCCAACTCGATCTGAAGGCGGGTGGGAAAGCCGTGAAATTGGATGAGGCGACCAACACGCGCCGAACCGTTTACGGCTTTATCAGCCGGCGGCGCACGGACACGATGTTGAACCTGTTCGATTTTCCGAACCCCAACAATACGAGCGAACGGCGGATTGAAACGAACGTGCCGCTGCAGCGGTTGTTCCTGCTGAATAGCCCGTTGATGATGAAAGCCTCTGCGGCGATCCCGGGGCCGGACCCGGCCGAGGCGTATCGCCGGATTTTCGCCCGGGTACCGGAGAAGGCCGAGGCGCAATTGGCCCGGGAGTATCTGGCCCAGGGGAACGTCTGGGCCGAGTACGTTCAGGTCCTGCTGAGCTCCAACGAATTCCTGTATATCGAGTAGCCCCTATGACCCGTCGTGAACTTCTCAGTACGTTATCGATTGGCTTTGGCGGTTGTGGCTTGGCGGCAACGGTGCCGCAGCCGCATTTTGCGCCCAAAGCCAAGCGCGTGATCTTCGTCTTTCTGAACGGTGGACCTTCGCAGGTGGACACCTTTGACCCGAAGCCACTGCTCCAGAAGTATCACGGCAAGCCGATGCCTTCG
>JBKJLJ010000075.1:0-4379 GCA_046597015.1 Bryobacteraceae bacterium | reverse complement strand
TCCATCTGCGGCGTGCAGTTGTAGATCAACTTGTACTTTTTCGACCGGACACACCGCGATAGGTCGAACGTGGAAGCCTTCGTCGTCTCTGTAAACGGAGCGTTCCCATGGTGCAACCGCGCCGCAAAGATGTACTGCCTCGGCCCCGCCGCGGCCCCGCGCAAATGCCCCAAAATGCTCTTGCCCGACATGTCCTTCGGCACCGGCAGACCCACCGCTTCCAGGACCGTCGGACCGATGTCTTCGCCCGAGACCAACTCCTTCGAAACCCGTCCCGGCGTAATCTGCCCCGGCCACCGAATCAGCATCGGCACGTTCATCCCGGAGTCGTACAAGGATCCCTTCCCATGCGGCAGCGCCTGGCCATTATCTCCGGCGAAAATCACGAGAGTATTCTTGTCCAATCCACGTTTAGCGAGCGCATCCAGCACCCACTGGAACTCCTCGTCCATCCTCCAGATTTCATCGTAGTGCCGCGAAATATCATCCCGCATTCCGGGCAGGTCCGGCATATGCCCCGGTACGAAGACCTCCTTCGGATCATGCGCTCCCAGTTTGTCCCACGGATGATGCGGGTCGCTAAAGTTCACCCACAGAAAGAACGGTTTACCTGCCGGCACCTTGGCGAAAAACTGATCTAGAATCTCCGGCGTCTTCGCTCGCGCTCCTGTCCGATCCACGAAATCCATCCGGTCCACCATCGTCCGCAGATGGTTCGCCTCATAGATCGCGTTCGTATCCGTCCCCGCCTGCCCCGGTGCCCCGTCCAGATGGAAATTCCGGCGGCAAACCCCCGTGTAGTAGCCCGCCGCGCGCAAATACTCCGGATAAATCTTCACATCTCTTGGCAGCGGAGAACTGAACCGCCCCATCCGCGCCGCCACCGGCGAGCGGCCCGTCAGGTATGCCGTCCGCGAAGGCACGCACTGTGGTGCGGCCGTGAACATTCTGGTGAACCGCATCCCCTGGCCAGCGAAGCGGTCCAGGTTCGGCGTTCGAATTGTCGAATTCCCGGATACGCCAAGCTCGCGCTCCGTGTGATCATCCGAAAGCACAAAAAGAATGTTCGGTCGCGCTGGAGCTTGCCCCAGCGCGATCGAACTCAGTAATCCCAATACCTGTCTGCGGTTCATGGCAGCTATTGTACAGCGAGAAGTGGTGCCCGCTACCAGCTGAATCGAGCGTTCAATTGGACCACCCGCGCGCCAGCCGTGCCCAACAGTTGGCCGAAGAAGGCGTCGTTTAGGCTGGTCCGCAGGCCATTCAGATTCGTATGGTTCAACGCGTTGAACATGTCCGCACGAATCTGAATTTTCGATGTCTCCGTGATCGGCACACTCTTGCCAATGGAGAAATCGAGATTAACCGACCCCGGCGTACGAATCGCCCCATTGCCGATGTTGCCGGCCCGATCAGGAGCCCGGGAAACCGCACCGAGCGGTAACAGCGCAAAAGCCGATCGATTCAAGTACTGCAACGTCTCGCGGTAGTTGTCGAAGTACACTTGCCCGCCAATGTAGTCCGGCCGATTGATCTGTCGGGCACCCGTCTGGGACAACGAAACGGGCTCGCCGCTGCGGGCCTGGAAAATCCCTGAAAGCTGCCAGCCGCCAAAGATCGACTTAGCGAATCGCCCCTGCTTGTACAGCGCGGGCACCTCGTATACCCACTCGGAATTGAAGTAGTTTTTGATGTCACCAGTATTCGGCCCGCGATCGGCCCGAGGATAAAGGAAGTTCTGCGTCCGGGCATCGCCGTCGCCTTGGTAATAGGCACCGATATCTCCGCCGGCGGTTGACAGACCCTTGGCCCACGTGTAGTTCGCGCTTCCAGTCAGCCCATGCGAAAACCGCTTTCGCAGCGAGGTTTGCCACGATGTATAAATGGACTGCTGCGTGTTGTCGACATAGTAGTTGACGTTAAGCAGCGGATTGGGCCGCAAGCCGGTGATTCTGTCAATTTCATTGGCCCAGCGATGCATTAAGAATTTAATGCCACGCGTGCCGACAAAGGCGGTTTCCAGGGCTAGTGTGTTCGTGATCGCTCGCTGCACACCAAAATGGAAATGCATACTGTAAGGGTTTTGCAGTTGGGGGTTGTAGATCGAAAAAATATTGGTCAGGCCGCGGGCGGCGGTGTCCCGATCCAGTGCTTGGGAGATGCCGTCGGAGAAAGATCCCCACTTCAGACCGAGTCGCAAAGAGTCGGCGCGGCTAAAGCGAATGCGAAATGGGGTATTTGGCCCTGGCTGCACGGCCGCCTGTAGCGCGCCAGTCACCTGGCTGCTGAAGAGGATACCAAAACCGCCGCGAATGGCCGTTTTGCCATTGCTCTGCGGATCGTAGCTGAAGCCAATCCGCGGGCCGAGATTCACCCAGCGGTCGGCTTCAACCGGGTTGTTGCGATCGCGTAGTTTGCCCACGGCAAAGGTGACAGGGTTGAGCAAGCCATCTGGATTATAGAGTCCGGAATCCTTCGCCGTCTCCTTCGCTTTTGGTACGAAGTTGCCGAACGAATCGTAACGAAGCCCAATGTTCACCGTTAGGTTCCGGCGAATCCGCCAGTCGTCCTGAGCGAACAAGCCGAAGCTCTTTTGGGTCCCACGGAATTCGCCGTTACCAAAAACGGGTGCGACTTCAGTGGGGATATTGGCAATGAGATCGGCCCGGCTGGTGTAGTTGATCAGCGGAGCCTCGGGATTCGTTTTCTGGCAACAATCGCTCCGGTAGCTCATCCCAAACTTGATGGAGTGCTTGCCGCGCTGTAAGGCGATTTTTTGATCAAAATTGATGGTGCGGCCTTCCAGCATGTAGTACTCGTGATCGGGTGAATTCCACCCTAGATTGGTTCCGATTCGAGCCACCCGGCGGCCAAACGGGAGGATCTCGGCCTTGCCGCTCGGGTCCTTCTGCTCGAAGAAGAAACGATCATATCGACCCGTGTCGGCGAGATTGTAGCCAAAGCGGCTTTCCGAGGTCCAACTAGCGCCGCCCGTCGTATAGGCCACCGTCCCGCGCTCGTTCCATACCAGGAAGGAACGGTCGTTTGCACCGTTGATGTAGCTGCGCGGAACCAGTTGCGTGGGGCGTCCTCGGCTGTATGAAAAAGCGAAATTGCTCATCTGGCCCACCCGCCAGTCCGTGCGAACGTCGGCGTGATTATCGTCTCGCACCGAACTCGCAGCCGACCGGTAAAGGCCCACATCCGCCGTCGCGGCGTAGGGTTCCGTCGGGAGGGGAATGAAATCCAGGAGTTGCTTATAAGCAGGCACCCCGGCCAACATATCGTTGCGGAGGCGGGGCGTGGGAACGTTGTCTTGCACCACCGAAAACGCCCGGTCCCGATACCCTTCGTAAACGCCAAAGACGAAGAGTTTGTTTTTCAGGATGGCACCCCCCACCGAACCGCCGAACTGGTTGAAAGTAGACCCAGGCTTGTTGTTCAACCGCTGATTGCGCGCATTGAGCTCTTCGGCCTGAAAGTTCTCGAACAGGCTGCCATGCCATTGGTTTGTGCCCGAACGACTGACCAGATTGACCTGTCCTCCTACAATGTTTCCGTACTCCGCCGAAGGTACGCCCTTGACGGTGTCGACCTCCTGGATCGCCTCGATGCTCATAATATCGATCAGGTTCGGCCGGCCAAATCCGGAAGAAGCGCGCCCCTCAGGATTGCCCCCAGCGTCGGTTCCGTCCACCGAGAAGGCCACGCCGTTCTTGCCCACGCCATTCATACGAACACTATCTCCCGTCGAAACAACGCCGGTGCCCAAGCTGAGCAGATTCGAAAAATTGCGGCGCGCGAGCGGAAGCTCCCGGACCTTGATGGCCTCGAACGAATTGATCTGCTCAGAAGACGTGGTGTTGATCAGCGGAACACTGGCATCGACGCGGATCGTCTCCGTGGCGGCACCAATCTCCAGCGAGATCGTATTCCGCACCTGCTGTCCCGCCGTCAGTTCAAGCCCTGCAGCCTCCTGTCGTTTGAATCCCTTCGCTTCCGCGCGGACCGTATAGGTTCCGATGCGAAGGAAGGTGAAGACGGCCTCACCCTGGGAATCAGCCAACTTCTCGCTGGTAGCGCCGGTCCCGTCGTGTATGACGGTGACCTTCGCGGATGGAATTACCGCTCCTGACGAGTCGGTCACGGTCGTATAAAAAGTCGCCGTCGTTACTTGGGCGGTTAACCAGCCCGAACAGCTAAACAAGGCAACCAACGAATTACGGACGATGGAATTCATAGTGTTCCTAGAAATGAAGTGATCCCAATCTTATGCGCTGATCACGGTGTCGGCAAGGGGGGAACGGTTCGGAACCGTTCTGGGGAATCTGTTTTTCCTTCGACTTTCCATACAAATGCGGTTCCGAACCGAATAACCG
>JBKJLJ010001033.1:0-2861 GCA_046597015.1 Bryobacteraceae bacterium | reverse complement strand
AGGACCGGGTAGAACAGTTTGTGAAGGCCGGAGGCGGGTTGCTCGTGATCGGTGGAGAGAAGAATACCTACAACGAAGCCAAGAAGGTGGAGGACGCGCTGGACCGGACCATGGCCGCGAAGTTAGCGCCGCCGCGTTCGCCGGAAGGGACCTGCATCACGTTGATCGTAGATAAGTCTTCGTCGATGGAAGGGCGGAAGATGGAGTTGGCGCGCGTTGCTTCGATCGGGGTGATTGAGAATTTGCGCCCGGTGGACTCGGTTGGCGTTCTGATTTTTGATAACTCGTTCCAGTGGGCGGTACCGATTCGCAAGGCGGAGGACCGAACGCTGATCAAGCGTTTGGTGGCTGGTATTACGCCCGACGGCGGCACCCAGATTGCACCGGCCTTGACCGAGGCGTTCCGGCGGACGGTCCCCGTGAAGGCGACGTACAAGCACATCGTGCTGTTGACGGACGGCATCTCGGAGGAGGGCGATTCAATTTCACTCGCCAAGGAAGCGGCGGCGCAGAACATTACGATTTCAACGGTGGGTTTGGGGCAGGACGTGAACCGGGCGTATCTCGAAAAGGTCGCGGCGTTTTCGAAGGGCAAGTCGTACTTCCTGAATGATCCGGCAGGCCTGGAACAGATTCTGTTGAAGGACGTGATGGAGTTCACGGGGTCCACCGCGATTGAAAAGGCGATTACCCCAGTGATCGAGCGGCAGGCCGAGATTTTGGAGGGCGTAGGGATGGAGACGGCCCCGGCACTGAAAGGCTATACGAAGTTCATCGCCAAGCCGACGGCGGAGACGATTCTGAGTATCGACCAGAAGGACCCGCTGCTGGCCCGTTGGCAGTACGGTTTGGGCCGCAGCGTGGTGTTTGCTTCCGACGCCAAGAGCCGGTGGGCGGGAGCCTGGGTAGGCTGGAAAGGGTTCGACCGTTTTTGGGGGAACGTGCTGCGGGACATTCTGCCGCATGCGCAGGCGGGCGAAGCGGGGACGAGTTATGACCCGGCTAGCGGCGACCTGGTCGTGACGTACCGGTTGGGTAGGACCATCGAGGATCCGAAGAAGATTCCGGCGATCTTTGTGCTGGGTCCGGCGGATTTCCGCCAGCCGGTGGAAGTGAAAAAAGCGGGTGAGGGACTGTATCAAGGCCGGGTCCGCATTGGCGCGGCGCAGGGCTTGTTCCGGGTGCGACCGGTGGAAGATAGCCGGGTGTTTCCCGAGGTGGGCTATTACCGGCAGGAGGTCGAACTAGCCGACTATGGGTCCAACGAAGCGCTGCTGCGGCAGATCGCCGGGTTTACGGGCGGACGATACGCGCCAGATCCAAAGCAGATTTTTGTGTCGGGAGGGCGGAGCGTGCCTTCGACGACGCGACTGTGGCCGGGTCTGTTGGGCTTGGCGGTTTTGTTAAACCTGCTCGAACTCGTATTGCGGAAGTGGCGGGGGATTCTGCCCGAGAGCTGGCAGAAGAAATTGGCGTTCTCGAACTGAGCCTCTGGCGTATAATTACGCCATGGCTAACCGTAGAAAATTCCTTCAGACCCTTGGCGCCGCTCCGGCGGTAGTGAGCATGGCGCCGGCCGCGGCAGCAGCGGTGACCAAGCGTGATTACTTCAAAGATTTGGGGGTACAGCCGATCATCAACGCGGCCGGGACCTACACGATGTTCACGGCGTCGCTGATGTTGCCGGAGGTGATGGAGGCGATTAACTACGCATCCAAACAGTTTGTGCGCATCACGGAGTTGCATGACGCGGTGGGCAAGCGGATTGCGGTATTGCTGGGGGCGGAAGCGGCCATGGTGAGCGCCGGCGCGGCTTCGGCGTTGACGTTAGGGACGGCGGCGGTCTTGACGGGGCTGGACCAGAAGAAGGTTCTGCAACTGCCCGATATCACCGGGATGAAGAGCGAAGTGATTGTGCAGAAGTCGCACCGGGTTGGTTACGATCACGCCATTCGGAACTGCGGCGTGAAGCTGATTGAGGTAGAGACTCGGGAGCAGTTGCTGGCGGCGATCAATGAGAAGACCGCGATGATGTTCTTCCTGAATTGGGCGAACAACGATGGTCAGGTGAAGGACCAGGAGTTCGCCGACATCGGCAAGAAGCACGGCATTCCGACGTTGACCGATTGCGCGGCGGATGCGCCTCCGCTTGAGAACTTGACCAAGTACGTAAAGATGGGTTTCTCGATGGTGGTGTTCTCGGGCGGCAAAGGGATTCGCGGTCCGCAGAGCGCGGGGCTATTGCTGGGGAGCAAGGAGTTGATTGCGGCGGCGCGGCTGAATGGTCCGCCGAACGGGGACGCGATCGGCCGGGGCATGAAGGTGAACAAGGAAGAGTTGCTGGGGATGATGGTGGCGATTGAGACGTTCCTGAAGAAGGATCATGGGGCGGAGTGGAAGGAGTGGGAGAAGCGGGTTTCCTACATCGGCGATAGCGTGAAGGGTGTTGCCAGCGTGAAGACCGAGCAGTATTTGCCGGTGATCGCTAACCACGTGCCGCATTTGCGGATCACATGGGATCAGGACCAAGTTAAGCTGACCTACCAGGAAGCGGGGAAGAAGCTCAGAGAAGGTCAGCCGTCGATTGAAGTTGTTCCCGGGGTGAAGGATTCGCTGAGTATTGGGGTATGGATGTTGCAGTCGGGCGAAGACAAGATTGTGGCGCGACGCATTCGCGAAGTTCTGAAAGGTTCCTAGTACTTACCGCGGACGGCGGTGGCTTAGGCGAAGGCCAGACGGACCTTTTGCAGAAAGGCGGTCACGATGGTGGCGGGGTCGCCTTCACCGAGGGCTTCAATGGGGGTGAAGCCCCGGTAGCCGACCTTGTCGATGATCTTGCGAATGCGGGGGAGATCGATTTC
>JBKJLJ010001025.1:0-8225 GCA_046597015.1 Bryobacteraceae bacterium | reverse complement strand
CGTGGGAGGACCTCGTGAAGACGCACACGAGGCGGGTGTACGCGATTTGCTATCGATTTATCGGTACCGAGAGCGAGGCACAGGATTTGACGCAGGACGTATTCATGCGTCTTTTCAAAACTTTGCGAACGTTTCGGGCGGGCGAGGGATCCTTCCTGGTATGGCTGACCCGGATGACCCGGAACCTCTTGATCGACAATTATCGTCGCACGAAGCAGGCGCGGGTGACGGATTCGATTGAAGACCAGTTGCCGATGTTGGAGGAGCGCGGGGGTGGAATTGGGGGAAGGGCGGATGGTTTGTTGGCGGGCCGGGAAGCAAGTGAGCTGATTCAAGCTGCGTTGCAGAAGCTTTCGCCGGAGTTGCGGGAGACGGTGATTTTGCGGGATTTGGAAGAGCTGGATTATAAAGAGATTGCCGAGGTTTTGAACGTACCCGAGGGGACGGTGAAGTCGCGGCTGAACCGGGGACGGGCGGAGTTGGCCCGGTTACTGCGGAAGTATCAGGTGGCGCTTGTATGAAATTGAGTTGTACCGAGTTTGAGATTTTACTTTGCGACGCCGCGGACGGGCAACTGCGAGGCGAAGCGGAGGCTTCGTTTGAGGGGCATCGGGAGGAATGTGCGGGCTGTCGGGAGTACGCGGCGGATGTATTAGGGGCGGTCGAGTTTATGAGCCGGGCGGCGGTGGTGGAGCCGCCGAAAGAGCTGATTACAAAGATATTGTTTGATCTGCCGGTGGGACAGACGGCGGTAGGCAAGGCGAAAACGGGTTTGGTGGCTGTTCTGGGCCGCTGGTTTGGTCCGGTGCTGGCACCGCGGATGGCGATGGGAATGGCGATGACCGTGTTATCGCTGTCGATGTTGGCGCAAGTGTTTAAAGTGCCGGTGCGGCAGTTGAAGCCGTCGGATTTGGACCCGGTAAAGATTTGGGTGAGCGTGGACGATCAGGCGCATCGGGCTTGGGACCGGGCGGTGAAGTACTACGACAACATCCGGCTGGTGTTTGAGATTCAGAGCCGTTTGCAGGAATGGACCGAGCAAGAAGAGTTAGATCGGCAGCAAAAAACACGGAACGACGCAGAGAAGATTTCCGTACCTACTGATGATCGCAAGCCATTGAAATAAAGAGCTTTAGGGGATATAACCATGGAAGAAAACGTAAACCAACCGAACGCCGCGCCCAACGACCGCGCGTTTTGCCGCATCTGCGGAAGGCCGCTTTTGTTGGCCGAACAGAGGTTATTCGCGGGTACGGTTTACTGTGCGGAGCATGTGCCGGCCATCGAGATGCCGAGTTCCCCGTGGACACCCGCGCCGACGACCCCTCCCCCGGCGCCGGGGAGCAACTTCGGCTCTAGTATTTCTCCCGGGCTCGCTTTCATTTTAGGATTATTACCGGGCGTAGGGGCGATTTACAACGCGCAGTATGCCAAGGGTTTGGTTCATGTAGTGGTCTTTGGGATGCTAATCACGCTGGCCAACTCCGACAACGTGGGCGAGTTGCACGTTCTTTTCGGTTTGATGATCCCGGCCTGGGTGTTCTATCAGGCGTTCGAGGCCTACCATACTGCCCAGCGGCGGCAGAAGGGTGAGGTGGTAGACGAGTTTTCCGGTTTGGTTTCCACACAACCGGGCCACGGCGGACTCCCGATTGGACCGGTGGTTCTCATTGGCCTCGGGATCGTATTCCTTCTGAACAACTTTGAGTTGATCCGCATGTCGCAGATCATACGGTTCTGGCCGTTGGGGTTGATCGGAGCGGGTGTTTATTTGTTGTATGTCCGGATGCAGGCGCCGGTAGTGCCGGTGCAGGAGGAGGTGCGTCGTGAACAGTAATCTTCTTCGGGCAATTCGCGGTCCGATTCTTTTGATCACGGTGGGCGTGCTGTTCGCGCTGGACCATAACGGCGGCTACGGCTTCCGGCAATCCTGGCCGGTGTTGTTGGTGGTGGCTGGAATTTTGAAACTCCTGGAGCGGACGACCCAGTCGGCACCGCCGCCGCCTCCTCCTGCCCCGCCGAGTTCCGCGTTTGGCAACCCAATGCAAGGGGGGAACTAGGCCATGCGTCGCACCTCGATTGTCGGACCCATTGTTTTGATCGTAATTGGCACTTTGTTCCTACTGCGGAACTTTCTGCCGGGGATTCAACTGCTGGACTTCGTGAGCGCGTATTGGCCATATGGGCTAATTGCCTGGGGCGTTCTACGGTTGGTAGAAGTCTTGATGGCGAACCAGAATGGGCAATTGACCACGAAGTCTGGAATTTCGGGTGGTGAGTGGGTGATGATTGCCTTCATCTGCCTGATTGGTTCGAGCGTGTTTTGGGGCGTGAAGCAGAAGGATATGTGGAGCCACCGGTTTTCGCTGGGGGCGTGGGAGATTATGGGGGAGGCCTACGACTACCCGGTGGCTGGAACGTTGAAGGCCGGGAAGACGCCGCGTATATTGATTGAGAACTCGCGCGGTAATTCGAGGGTGATCGGGACGGACGGGGACGAGGTGAAAGTGACCGGTACGAAGTCCATCCGTTCGATGAACCGGGCGGACGCGGACCGGGACGATAAGAACTCGCCGTTTGAGATTGTGCAGCAGGGCGAGATCCTAGTGATCCGGACGAACTTGGATCGGGTGGGATCCGGGCCGCAGTTAAAGGCGGACTTGGAGATTCTGGTGCCGCGGGGGGCAAGAGTGGAATCGAAGAGCAGGTACGGCGATTTGGACGTAGAGAACATCGGCGGGGACGTCGAAGTGACGAGTGATAACGCGGGGATTCGGCTGAATAACGTTGGTGGGAATGTCCGGGCTGATTTGCGGAAGAGCGATGTCATTCGCGTAGTGAACACAAAGGGCAACGTGGAGGTGAAGGGCCGGGGGCAGGATGTCGAAATTGAAAACGTCAGCGGCACGGTATCGGTGAACGGGACCTACTCGGGCGACATTTCGTTTCGGCAGATTGCCAAGCAGTTGCGGTTTGAGAGTGCGGCGACGAATCTGCGGGTGGAGAAAGTCGCGGGTCTGTTGCGGATCTCCGGAGGAACGATGACGGGGAATCAGCTGACGGGTCCGGTGGTGCTGCGGGCGAAATCGAAGGACGTCGAGCTGACGGATTTTACGGAATCGGTTTCGCTGGACGTGGACCGGGGGGACATTACGTTGCGCCCGGTGCGGACGGCAGTAGGCAAGATGAACGCCAAGACGAACGCGGGTGAGATTGAGCTGGTGCTTCCGCTGGCGGCGAAGTTCGAAATTTCGGCGAAGACGCGGAGGGGCGAAATTGAAAACGACTACGGCAGCCCGCTGCAGGTGAAAAGTGAGCAGCGGGGGGCAACGCTGAACGGAAACGTGGGCGGAGGGCCGATGCTGGCTTTGGAGACGGATCGGGGTGCGATTCGGGTAAGGAAGTCGGGCGAGCGGTTCGAGAGCAGCGAAGCGCCGAAGCCGGCGGAGGCTCCCCTTCCTCCCGCGGCTCCGAAGGCACCGGTATCGCTCGAACGGAGCGTGCAGTAGACTAGCAGTCGATGACGCGACGGATTTGGTTACTGAGTGCGGGACTGCTGGGGGCGAAGAGCCGGGAGGACCGGGGGCTGGGCAAATGGCGATTTGTCGCGGAGGCCTCGACTTACGAGTCGGGGCCAGCGCCGCGGGAGTCGCAGCGGCAATGGGTGAAAGACGGGGACGGGGTACGATTTTTGCACGACGGGGTGAGCGCCGAGGGGAAGGCGTTCCATACCGAGTTTACGGCGAAATACGATGGGAAGCCGTATCCCTTTGTGGGAGGCACGCTGTACAACACCGTGGCGCTTCATTGGAAAAGCGCGGACCGGGTGGACCAAGTGTTCCGGAAGGACAAGGTGATTACGGTGAAAGCGACGCGAACAGTATCGCCGGACGGGAAGCGGCTGACGATTGACGCACGAGGCACGGGAGCGGCCGGGAAGCGATTTAAGAACTTGCTGGTTTACGAGCGGGACTAAGGCTTCGTAGGCTCGGCAGGGGGCTTGGCTTCAGGCGGTTTGACGACATCGGTTCGACGGCGGCGAGGTTGGCGGACGACTGGCTTGGCGCTGGCGAGTGCGAGATAGGTTTCGAGGACGAGGCCTTTCTTCGCGGGGTCGAGTTGGAGGAGATGATGCGAGCCGGGGCCGGGCTTGAAGGCGAGCGTGCTTTGGCCAGAGAGGGTGAACGTGCCGGCGGGAGAAAGGGTGAAAAAGCCTTCGGGTTTGGCCGCGTAGAGGACGGCGGCGAGAGCGCCGGTGGGCGCGTCGTAAGGCATGGGGGCGGCGGCGCGATAGGCGTCGACGACAGGATGTGTTTCGCTCCAATTGAATTGGGCGTCGAGCGCCGTGGCGGGGAAGCGAATGGCGGAAGCCAGTTCGGGGGAAACAACGACGACCGGCGTTGGCCATTCGGCGAGGAGCTTTTGGGCGGCGGCGGAATCGAGGCCGAGGCGGCCTGGAGCCCAAACCAGCGCGCGAGCTTTCTGGGCAATCAGGGGTTTGGAGCCGGGGAGGCCGAGGACCGCGGCGAAGTTGGTGGCCGGGCCTGCGAGGACGGCGACACAGTTCTGGTCCTGCTGCGAGGTAAAAGCGTTCCGAATGACGGCGAGGACATCGGCTGTATCGTTCAACTGCAGGATGCCGTGGTTGTAGACGGGCTTGCCTTTGGAGTTCTTCCGGTCGAGGACAGCGTTTAAGAAGGGCGTCGGCTCGGGCGATTTGCCGGCGATGGACATTCCCACCGGAAGCGAACGGCCGACCGAGGCGAAGTCAGCGTTGACGGAGCCAGCGTAGAACCGGGCGATGACTTCGGCCAGAGCGGCCGAGGCGAGACAGTGCTTGCTGACGCTGGTGGAAACGACACGAGCCTCGTTTTTTCCGTCCAGACCATAGAGCACGGCCATGGCGAGGACTGCGTCGATGGAGTTCCCTAGATCGGCGTCGAAAATCACCCCGACGGGGGGCTTAACCATGCCGATTGCTTGCATACCTAGCTCAGTTGGAGGCCATCGAGGCGACCGGTGGACTCCCCGAAGTTTTCGACGGGGACGCCCATGCGGTCCATCATGGTGAGGAACATGTTCGACATCGGCGTTTCCTTGCGGTAAATGATGCGGCGGCCGGTTTTCAACGAGTTGCCGCCCTTGCCGATCAGGATGGTGGGCAGGTCTTCGTGGTTGTGGCGGTTGCCATCGGAAAGGCCGGCTCCGTAGACGATCATCGAGTTATCGAGGACGTTGGAATCGCCTTCCTTGGACGCTTTGAGCTTTTCGAGCCAGCCAGCGAACTGCTTCACATGATAGGTGTTGATCTGGGCGACCTTTTCGATCGACACCGGATTGAACATGTGGTGAGTCAGGGGGTGGTGGCCGTCGGAGATGCCGATTTCGCGGTAAGAACGGGAGGTGCCTTCGCGGGTGACGAGGAAGGTGAGGACGCGGGTGATGTCGCCCTGGAAGGCGACGGTGGCCATGTCGGTCATCAACTTGAAGTGCTCGGCAAAGTCGGCGGGAATACCATAAGGCTTGTCCATGCCGGGGTTGATTTGGGCGTTGTCGCTTTCGGCTTTTTCGAGCTGCTTTTCGATGGCGCGGATGGAAGAAAGATACTCGTCTAGCTTACGCCGGTCGGTCGGGCCGAGGTCGGATTGGAGCTTGCGGGTATCGTCGGTGACGAAATCGAGAATGCTTTTGCGGAATTTACCCTGGCGGGCGCGGGCTTCCGGGCTCAGGATTTGGCCCGTTCCAAAGAGGCGTTCGAAGAGGGCGCGCGGGTTCAGGATGGGCGGCATCGGCTGGGTTTCGCTGCGCCAGGAAAGGTTGTTGGTGTAGGCGCAGGAGTAGCCGGAGTCGCAGTCGCCGGCTTGGCGTCCGTCTTCGAGGCCGATTTCGAGCGACGGGAAGCGGGTTTGGGAGCCGATTTTGTTGGCAACGATCTGGTCGCAGGAGATGCCAGCCTGGATATCGACCGCGGTTTTACGGGGGTGGATTCCGCTGAGGTAGCCGCCGCAACAGCGACCATGGTCGCCGGCACCGTCGAGGAGCGCCCGGCCGCCGTTGTGGGTCAGGTTGCCCAGGTGCAGCATGTCGTTCTTAAAGGGTTCGAGCGGCTTCAAGATCCTGGGGAGTTCGCCGATCGCCCCTTCCGGAATGTTCCAATGCTTATGGTCGACGATGCCATTGGGGACGTAAACGAAGGCCATCCGGACGGGTGGCTTGCCGGGAAGTTGGCTGGAGGCGAGCGCGGGGGCCATGGCGTCCATCGCCGGAATGGCGATGGCGGCACCAAGGCCGCGGAGAAAGGTACGACGGGGGAGCGCTTTGCGGGTGAACATCATCGGATAGCTACCTGTTTACTAGATTTGGAGTCGGTACGGGGGGTTTCGCCACGCCGCATCGAGAACGGCAGGCTTTGGACAATTTCCTGAACCAGCGCCTGGAACGGGTAGTTGGCGGGCGCTAACTTCTTGGTGATCGATTCGATAGCTCTCCGATCATATCGCTCGAGACCGCGACCGAGGGCGTAGGTCAACATTTTTTCCGTGATGCAGCGGGCGAAGTCGGGGAGTTCCGCTTGGAGGACGACGCGCATTTCGGCGGGGTTCTGGAACGACTTGCCGTTGGGCATGATGCCGGAGGTGTCGAGGTCGAACTTGCCGTCTTTCGATCGCCATTGGCCGATGCCGTCGTAGTTTTCGAGGCCAAAGCCGAGGACGTCCATGCGGCTATGGCAGGAGGCGCAGGTGGCGTTGGTCCGATGCTTTTCCATCTGCTGGCGAAGGGAGCCGGCCGTGGCCTTTTTGTCTCCATGGAGGGCGGGGACGTCGGGGGGAGGCGCCGGGGGCGGGGCGCCGAGGATGTTTTGCAGAATGTACTTGCCGCGAATGACCGGGGAGGTCCGGGTGGGATAGCTGGAGACCGTCAGGACGCTTGCCTGGCTAAGGATGCCGCCGCGCTGTGGATTCGCCAGTTCGACGCGGCGGAACTCCGGCCCGGTGACCCCCTCAATGCCATAGTGCTTGGCGAGGGTCTCGTTTAGGAAAGTGTATTTCGCGTCGAGGAACTCAGCCATCGGGCGATTGCCGGTGAGCATGCCCTGGAAGAAAAGCCGGGTTTCGGTCTTCATGGCGTCGCGGAGGTCGGCGTTCCAGGCGGGGAACTTAACCGGGTCGGGTTTGACGATATCGAGATTGCGAATTTCGAGCCACTGTCCGGCGAAGTTGTCGGCGAAGGCAGCGGACTTGGGGTCAGCCAGCATGCGCTTGACTTGCGCGGCGACCACCGGTCGGAGCTTATTGGTTTCAGCGAGGCCGAGGAGTTCATCGTCGGGCATCGAGCTCCACAGAAAATAGCTAAGGCGGGAGGCAAGTTCGAGGTCGGTGACCGGGCGGGGTTGGGCGGGATCGGAGTCGCGTTCGACCCGGAACAGGAAGTGGGGGGAGACGAGAATGGCTTGGATCGCGAGTTGGAGGCCCTGCTCCGTAGAGAGGCCTTCTTGCTTTGCGATGCCCACGAAACGGGTTAAGCTGGCGACTTCGGACTTCGTCACCGGCCGGCGGTAAGCCCGGCGGGCGAGGCCGGAGAGGATGGTTTCGAGGCAGGCAGGTCCACTGTTGGGGTCGCAGGTGACCAGTTTCTTATGGCTGGGGCGTTCGGTCTTTTCGGCGAACGGTCCGATGAAGAGAATGGATTCTAGAAACTTGTTCTTTTTATTGCTGTAGGCGTCTTTGTCGGTGAGGGTCTTGACGAACTCGTCTTCAATGAAGCCGACGCGGAAGACGTGGTCGCCTTCGGGGAGGGAGAGGCGCATCTCCTCTTCGGAGTAGGGGTTGAAGTAGACGAGCTTAGAAGGCTTCGTTTCGGCCATCAAAGTCTGGAGGAGTTTCCCGTCCATCCAAAGGCCAAGCTTGACCGGCGGGGCGTCGGCGGCACGTTCGCCGGGCAGACCAAAGCGGATGGTGTACTCGCCTTCGAAATCGACGCGATGGGAGGCTTCGATCGTACTGCGATCGATGCGGCGGATGGTTTTATCGCGGTTATGATAAAGCTTTTCAACGGGCTTGGGGAGAGGGTCGGCACCGATGGCGCGGGCGGCGATGCGTTCGGCCGCGTTGAGATATTTTTCCATCAAAATCGGCGAGATGGTGAGGACGTCCCCGATATTGTCGAAGCCGTAGCCGGAATCGTCAGTCGGGAAATCGCGTCCGGCGCGGAAATCGACGGCCAAA
>JBKJLJ010000969.1:0-2624 GCA_046597015.1 Bryobacteraceae bacterium | reverse complement strand
GAGGATTGGGCTAAGTAGATCACCGGGCCATGTAGCCGGCCCTAATTTGTTGCCAAGAAGAACTTCCGGAGATGCGCAGTAGAACGATTGAAGGGCTGCCTGACTGAACCAGTGCGGGTAGAGTGTAGGCCGTGTTGAGATTCGCTGTGGAGTGCTGAATGTGCCCTTAGGCAGCTCGACCAGCTCAGCAACCACGTGCATGAGAGCTCCAAACGGTTTCGGGCAAGCCCGTGATTTGCGATGATGTTGTGAGCGCTTGGCAAGCAGCCCAGCTCCATTCAAAAAAGATCACGATATCTGCAAGTTGTACGACGCGGCCAACAGCGGGCCGAGGGATCTGGTATGCCTGCCCTCCCTCAAGTGCCACCAGCGTCAATCGAAATGCAACAGTCGGAAGGTTTAACCGAGAACACGCCATGGATGCAAACACTTCGAATCAAACAGGAGGACTGACCAACCTCCAAGCCGCAGATCTCTATCGCATGCAAGTCCGCGAACTGCGAAATTATGCGATGTTTATGCTGGATCCGAATGGCATTATCACTTCGTGGAATGCTGGCGTCGAGCAACTCCTTGGCTACTCCGAATCAGAATGGATCGGCCAGCACGCATGTATGATTTTCACTCCCGAGGAAAAAGCGGTCGAAGTCTGCGAATCAGAAATGCTACTCGCGCGGGAACGCGGGTCCGCGACCGACATCCGTTGGCACCGGAAAAAGAACGGGACCGACTTTTTCGCAAACGGTTTCATGAATGCTCTTAACGATGAGCAGGGGAGGCTAATCGGCTACGCAAAGATCATGAGCGATGAGACGGCGCGCAAACAATTGCAGGATGCGTTGACCGAATCGAACACCGCCCTGGAGCAGTTTGCCTACGCGGCCAGTCATGATCTGCAAGAACCGCTCCGGACCATGGGGATATACGGTCAGTTGCTTACGAGAAAGTACCAGGGCCAACTAGACGCGGAAGCGGTCCGGTTCCTCGGGTTTATTGTGAGTGCGGTCGGGCGCATGGGTTCGCTGATCAATGATTTACTTGCGTATGCACGGCTGACGACGGAAGTAGATCGGCCGGTCTCAGTTGCTCTCGATGAGGATTTAGAGACAGCGCTTACGCACCTTGATGAAGCCATCAAAGAGAGTGGCGCTACGGTAACTCACGATCCAATGCCAACCTTGCCGGTTGACCGCGGACAAATGGTGCGGCTGTTCCAGAACTTGATTGGGAACGCCGTGAAGTATCGTAAGCCGAACGAGCCAACAAAGGTGCACATCAGCGCGGAACAGACGGGAGCAGAGTGGGTGATCTCGATCCGAGACAATGGGATCGGCTTCGATGCAAAATACGCTTCGGTAATTTTTCAACCCTTCAAGCGCTTGCACACGGCCGAGGAATATCCTGGGACCGGCGTAGGCTTAGCGATTTGCCGGCGAATCGTGGAGGCCCAAGGCGGCCGCATCTGGGCGGAATCCTTGGTGGGAGAAGGAACTACGTTTTTCTTCACGCTTCCGGTGGAAAGCCGAGCCGCATTGAAAAACACACCGCCGATCCATAGTCCGATGGAATAACGCTGGACGAAGCTGCCATGGGCAACGTCCCGCGCAGTTTCCTGCTTTTGTCAGTGTGCCACTACCATGTTCTCCTGCATCGGTCGAGACCCATGCCATAATGCGGAGCGTGTCCGAGGATTGTACGCGAAAATGAACGATAAGCTCTTGTCCGATCTGAGTTCTGCCGGCCGGTCAACGCATGATGCCCGGTCGACCATTCACGATGCTTTTTCACGCCAGGCGCAGGCGACGCCGGAAGCGCAGGCGTTAACGGACGGGATTCGACATTTCACCTACGGGGAACTTCACGAGTCGAGCAACCGAATCGCGTGGGCTCTCGTGCAGAACGGAGTCAAAGCCGGTAATACGGTCGGGTTGTACTTGTACCGGTCGGCAGAAATGATCATCGCCATGCTGGGCGTTTTAAAAGCTGGAGCAGCTTACGTACCCCTCGACCCCTCCGACCCACCTGACCGATTATCGTTTCTTGTTGCCGAAGCTGGGATGGAATTCCTACTGGTCGCCGAGTCCGCAATACCATCGACTGTTCTGGTAAAAAACGTATTAAGTCTATCTACAGCCTTAACATACCCCCCCGACAACCCCGGAATCGTGGCACATGAAGACGACCTCGCGTATGTGATGTTCACCTCCGGGTCGACTGGCCAGCCAAAGGCGGTCGAAATTCCTCATCGAGGCGTCGTTCGTTTGATTTCTGGCGAATACACCAAATTTGGCGCTGATCGCATATTCCTTCATCTGTCACCACCGACATTTGATGCCTCCACGTTTGAGATTTGGGGAGCTCTCCTACATGGCGGACTTTGCGTAATTCACGGAGAGCGCGTACCGACGGTCACGGGACTGGCTAGAGTAATCCGAGAGAAGAGGATCACAACGCTTTGGCTCACGGCCGCTTTGTTTAACGTGGTGATCGACGAGAACCCCGCAGTCCTTTCCTCCGTGGACGAAGTTCTTACGGGAGGCGAAAGCCTGTCGGTAAGCCACGTCAAACGCGCGCTTGATGCCCTGCCTTGCACACAACTGATCAATGGTTATGGTCCGACAGAG
>JBKJLJ010000819.1:0-3826 GCA_046597015.1 Bryobacteraceae bacterium | reverse complement strand
GACCTCCGTGGCATTGCCAAGGCGGTGCGCCTCAGTCGCGCCACCATGTGGAACATCCGGGAGAACCTGCTCTTCGCCTTTCTTTACAATGCGTTGGGCATTCCGGTGGCGGCCGGTGTGCTGTACCCATTCTTCGGCTTGCTGCTCAGCCCGATTATCGCAGGTGCCGCCATGAGCCTGAGTTCTGTCTCGGTGATCAGCAACGCCTTGCGGCTGCGGAAGGTAAGACTGTGATGGAAACAATGATCAGCGAAGAAACCAAAATAAAAGGTATGGGATCGATTCCACATGCCCATGGAGTCGCCTTCCGTGTGTGGGCACCCCATGCACATCGAGTCTCTGTCATCGGATCGTTCAATAACTGGGACGGTGACAAGCATCCGATGCAAGCCGAGGAGAATGGATGTTGGTACGCCAACCTGGATGAGGCACATGCGGGCGATCAGTATCGATTCCTCCTGACGACGGAGAAGGGTGAATTTAAACGCATCGATCCGTATGCCCGCGAGGTGACTAATTCGGTCGGCAACGCTATCGTGCATGACCCGAGCTTCGACTGGCAAGGAGACGACTTCCGTCTGGCACCGTGGAACGAACTGGTTATCTACGAACTGCATGTCGGCACGTTCAACGACCAGGAGGACCCGAATCATCCGGGAAGGTTTGCCTCGGTGTCGGCGCGTCTGGGACATATGAAAATGCTCGGCGTCAATGCGATCCAGATCATGCCCATCGGCGAGTTTGCGGGAGACTGGTCGTGGGGTTACAACCCCGCCCAGATGTTCGCGGTAGCGAAGGTCTATGGAGGTCCACGGGCGTTCAAAAAGTTCGTCAAACGTGCCCACCAGGAGGGCATCGCGGTGATCCTGGATGTCGTTTACAACCACCTGGGGCCGAGCGATCTCGATCTCTGGCAATTCGACGGCTGGAGCGAGAATAATCGCGGCGGAATCTATTTCTACAACGACGACCGGGCCAGCACGCCGTGGGCAGAAACCCGGCCCGATTACGGACGCGGCGAAGTCCGTCAGTACATCCTCGATAACGCCTTGATGTGGTTCGAGGAATACCACGTTGACGGCCTCCGCTTTGACTGCACTCAATTCATTCGCACTGTCCACGGCTCCCGGGAACAGGATCTACCTGATGGATGGAGTCTGCTGCAATGGATCAATGACCAGGTCGCGGAAAAATTCCCAGGCCGGATCACAATCGCCGAGGATATGCAAGCCAACAAGTGGGTGACGAAAGATGTGGGCGCCGGTGGAGTCGGGTTCGGAGCGCAGTGGGACGCGATGTTCGTCCATCCGATCCGCCAAGCGGTGATCACTCCGCACGACGCGGATCGCTCGCTCGCCGCGATCCGCGACGCGATCTGCCACAGCGACAACAATGATGCCTTCGACCGGGTCATCTATACCGAATCGCACGACGAGGTGGCGAACGGTAAGGCGCGCGTTCCGCAAGAGATCAGCGCTAACGACCCTCAGGGCTGGTGCGCGCAGAAACGTTCGACGCTCGCTGCTGCGATGGTATTCACCGCACCGGGTATCCCCATGCTCTTCGAGGGGCAGGAATTCCTCGAAGGTGAATGGTTCCGCGACACCGTCCCCGTGGATTGGGACCAGGACGATGAGTTCCATGGCATTGTTCGGCTGTACCGCGACCTCATCCGGTTGCGGCTCAATCGAGAGGGATTCACGCGCGGACTCTGCGGGCAATCCACCCAAGTCTATCATCTGAACGACGAACGCAAGGTCATTGCGCTGCACCGCTGGGACATGGGCGGACCGGCGGACGATGTCGTGGTCGTTACCAACTTCTTCCATGAAGCCCAGGACGGTTACGTCATTGGCTTCCCGGCCTCGGGAACCTGGAAGCTTCGTTTCAACAGCGATTGGCAAGGCTACAACGATGAATTCGGCAATCATCCGAGCCAGGACGTCCTCGCCGTAGCGGGCGAATACGATGGTCTTCCCTGGCACGGAACAGTTTCTGTCGGTCCTTACAGTGCACTGATTTTCTCGCAATAAAAGGAAAGCAAAACCATGGCCACCAACACATTGAATTCAACGGAAGAGATTCTGTCACAGGAACTCCTGGACAAGATAAATGCGTATTGGCGGGCGGCCAACTATCTATCGGTCGGCCAGATTTATCTGTACGACAACTCGCTGTTAAAGGAACCACTGAAGCTCTCGCACGTGAAGCCGCTGGTGGTCGGGCACTGGGGCACAACGCCGGGCCAAAACTTTATCTACGTGCATCTGAACCGAGTGATCAAGAAGTATGACCTGGACATGTTTTACGTTGCCGGTCCAGGTCACGGCGGCCCAGCGATTGTCGGAAACGTTTACCTCGAAGGCACCTGGAGTGAAGTTTATCCGAATGTGACTCAGGACGAAGCTGGGCTGAAGGAACTGTTTATGCAGTTCTCCTGGCCCGGTGGGATCTCCAGCCACGTCGCGCCGACCACGCCGGGATCGATTCACGAAGGGGGCGAACTGGGGTACTCGCTCAGCCATGCCTTCGGAGCGGCGTTCGACAATCCGGAACTGATTGTTGCCTGCGTCGTCGGCGACGGTGAAGCGGAAACGGGGCCGTTGGCCACATCCTGGCAGTCCAACAAGCTGCTCAACCCGATCAGTGACGGCGCGGTTTTGCCCATCCTGCATCTGAACGGCTTCAAGATCAGCAATCCCACCGTGTTGGCTCGTATCGAACATGAGGAGCTGGAGCAATTCCTTCGTGGCTGCGGTTGGACGCCACACTTCGTCGAGGGCGATGATCCGGAAGAAATGCACCGACTTATGGCCGCCACTTTGGAGACGGTCATCGAGGACATCCGACACATTCAAAGCAATGCGCGGGACAATAACGATACGACTCGGCCGCGCTGGCCCATGATCGTCCTCAAGTCACCCAAGGGTTGGACGGGGCCGAAGTTTGTCGATGGTTTGGCTATCGAAGGCACCTTCCACGCACACCAGGTGCCGTTGCTGGTGGATGAGCAACATCCCGATCATGTCCAGCAATTGGAAAGCTGGATGAAGAGCTATAAGCCGGAAGAACTGTTCGATGAAAATGGCCGACTTTTGCCGGAGCTGGCTGAGCTGGCTCCCGAAGGCGATCGACGGATGGGATCCAATCCGCATACCAACGGCGGGATGTTGCTCAAAGACTTGGTCATGCCGGACTTCCACGATCACGCAGTGAATGTGCCTGCGCCCGGGGCGGTGGACGGCCAGGATACGCTCGTCTTGGGCAAGTTTTTACGCGACGTGGCCAAGCTGAATCAGGATCAGCAGAACTTTCGAGTCTTCGGCCCCGATGAAACGCTTTCGAATCTCCTGGGCTCAGTGTTCGAAGTCACCAACCGCCAATGGGAAGCTCGCGAAGTCAAAAACGACGAATTCCTCGCGCCCGCCGGCCGCGTGCTCGACTCGATGCTCAGCGAGCACCAGTGCCAAGGCTGGCTGGAAGGCTATCTGCTGACTGGGCGCCATGGATTGTTCAATAGTTATGAAGCTTTTATTCGCATCGTTGATTCCATGTTCAGCCAGCATGCCAAGTGGTTGAAAGTTACTTTGGAACTTCCCTGGCGGCGGAAGATCGCGTCGTTGAACTATCTGCTCGCCTCACACGTCTGGCAGCAGGATCACAACGGCTTCACGCACCAGGATCCCGGGTTCATCGATCACGTCATGACGAAGAAAGCGGAGGTCGTGCGGGTGTACCTGCCGCCAGACGCCAACTGCCTGCTGTCGGTGATGGATCACTGCCTGCGCAGCCGCCATTACGTCAACGTCGTGATCGCGGGCAAACA
>JBKJLJ010000400.1:0-8608 GCA_046597015.1 Bryobacteraceae bacterium | reverse complement strand
GTCCGGGTACTTGCGCTTGAACGCGCGGACCATCTCTACCGGGCAGCTATCGACAAGGGAACAGCCTGCATCCTGATCCGGAACAATAACAGTTCGCGCCGGATTCAAAGCTTTCGCGGTTTCGGCCATGAACCACACGCCGCAAAAGGCAATGATTTCGCAATCCAGTTCTTTCGCCTTCCGAGCCAGCTCCAAGCTGTCACCGATCACATCGGCCAACTCCTGAATCTCGCTCTCCTGATAATGGTGCGCAAGGATCACCGCATTCCGCTCTCGTTTGAGCGAAAGAATCTCATCGGCAATGCTGGTGGTAAGGGTCGCCATATAAATTTACTGAAACACCGGGGGTAGCCCCCGCCTATTCATTGTATCCTTCCGTTAGAGAAGCTCATGTGTCTGAAAGTTGCATTGGTCCTGATGATGACGGCTTGGGCGGCGTGGGCGCAGCCCGCTAATGGGGTGAACTGCCTGGCGACAGCGGTGCCTACCATCGTCCGAACCGAGGGGCTAACGGAACGCGTCGGCGACATGTTGCTGAACTGCTCCGGCGGCGCGCCCTCCGCCACTATTCGAGGCGAACTGACGCTAATTTCCTTCAGTGGGCCCATCACGAACAAAACGCTGAGCAATGGGGCGCTCGACATCATCCTCACCACCAACAGCGGTTCCGGTGAATCGATCTTAAATACACAGGCCTTCGCCACCGCCTCTAATCAGGTCACCTTTCCCAGTGTCCAGTTCAATCTGTCCTCCACCGGAACCGCCGTGCTGCGGATCACAAACCTCCGCATCACTCCTCCCAACACTCCGGAACAGCCGATCCGCGTCGCCCTCGCCACCGTCACCGCCGGGCAGATCCGTACCGATAACGCCCCTTTCACCGTCGGCATCACCCAACGGGGCCTCCTGGCCTCCTACTCAACGACCTTCGTTTGTACGCAGTCAAAACTGCCGGAGACCGTAAGCTTCCCCGAGTTCATTCGTCGCGGCGTCCGTTACGCCTCGGTCCGAATCACCGAAGGTTTCTCCGACTCCTTCCAGCGCAAGGGCCCGCAGACCGATGTCGGAACACGAGTAATAGTGCGCTACGCCGGATTTCCTGTCGGCGCACGAGTGTTCACTCCCGTGGTCGCCGTCGGCTCCAGCGGAGCGATCCCCACCTCCGGGGGGGACCTCGGACTGCCGATCAGCGGAGGACGATATTTTTCTGGAGGCAACGGACAACTGCTGCTTTCCCGCGTCGGCAACAGCGACAACGCCGGAGCGGGTGGCGTGACGCTCTTCACCCCTAGCGGGGGCGTTGGAACCATCGATTTCGACCAACTTTCCGAGGTAACCCTCACGAACGGATCTGGCGTCGCCGCATTTGAAGTCATGGATAGTGTTGGTAATCTCCGCGAATCCGTTCAGATCCCAACGTTCCTGATTCTCGAGCAGCGACCCGAAGGCGGCTCCGTCCGCGCATCGGTGAGCTTGAGCCTCGGGCCAGTTTCAACCATCGCCAGCCCAAGCGCGACAGCGCCAATCCCGCGATTCCAAGAGACAGCGCCCCCCACTGACTGCAATGCTCTCGGCGACTGCAATTCCAATCTGTTTCCCCGCCTCACCGTCGAATCTGCCGACCTGACCTATGACGTCGTCATCGGTTCGACCGGGCAGACCCGCTTCATTCGAGTCTTAAACGAGGGCGGCGGCGTGCTTTCTTGGACGGCCTCGGTGATCTACAAAAGCGGCAGCGGATGGCTACGTTTCGACCCCGATAGCGGGCTCAACAACACCACCGTCCGGCTCGATGCCGTGGCCGGAAATGACTTCCCACCCGGGATCTATGAAGCGACGTTGCTAATTGATGGGGGACCGCTCGCCGGCACCCGGTCGGCCAACGTACGGATGGTGGCCCGGAACCTAACCTTACCGCCGGTCAGCATCAATCCAGAGGTGACCGCCATCAGCCACGGGGCGTTCCAGGCCGGCCCGTTGGTGCCCGGTTCGATAGGTTCCCTCTTCGGCCGGAACTTGACCGGAACCGCCACCCGACTCACGATGGACGGCATTGAAGGACGAATCCTGTTTGCCGATTCCCGCCAGATTAACTTCCAGGTCCCCCCGGAACTAGCCGGACGGCCAAGCGCCCAAGCCATCGTCATTGTGGACGGGCGCCAATCCGTACCCGTCACTGTGCCGCTGGCCGCCACGAATCCAGGCATATTCCCCGGAGCGATCCTCAACCAGGACAATTCCGCCAATACAGCCGCCAATCCCGCGGAATCGGGAACCGTGGTGCAACTTTTCCTGACGGGGCTGGAGGGCCCATCCGTAAGGGTCCGGATTCATGATCGGCCCCCACAGGTTCCCTTATACGCTGGTCCCGCCCCGGGCCTACTCGGCGTACAGCAGGTAAATGCCAGCGCTCCCGCCGATTTGCAGACTCTTACGACGTCGATCGTTATCTGTGCCGGTTCAGCCTGCAGCGGGCCCCAGTCGATTTCAGTCCGGCAGCCGAATCCATAATCGCGTGGCTCTCGTAACGGAGAGTAGCCATGGCAAATTTATTTGTAAGCGGCGGCACGGGCTACCTGGGCCGGCCGATGATCGCGGAACTTCTCCGGCGTGGGCATTCGGTCAAATGTCTGTATCGACCAAGCTCTCGGGGCCGGGTCCCCCCTGGGTCGATGCCAGTCGAAGGCGATCCACTGGCCAGTTCTACATTTGAGCATGAAGTGGAGCCCGGAGATACGTTCGTCCACTTAACAGGAATATCGCACCCGGCACCTTGGAAGGGCAAACAGTTTGAGGCCGTCGATGGCCGCTCCTTTGAAGAGTCGTTGGCCGTCGCCCGCCACAGTCAGGTGAGCCACTTCGTCTATCTCAGCGTCGCCCACCCAGCCCCCATCATGAAGAATTACATCGAAGTTCGTCGACGCTGCGAGGGGCGCTTAGTCCTATCCGGGCTCCCCGTTTCGATCCTCCGGCCATGGTACGTCCTCGGAGAGGGGCGCTGGTGGCCCTATCTGCTCTTGCCTCTTTACAAAGCCGCCGAGCAAATACCGAGCTGTCGGGCGGGAGCCCTCCGGCTAGGACTGGTAACAAAAGCAGAAATGGTGGCGGCGCTCGTCTGGACCGTCGAGAACCCACCCTTGTCTATCCAAACTCTTCCCGTTCCGCAGATCCGCGCCGTCGGTGCCCTTAACCAACCAAGAGGCCACCGGTCTGTTCTTTCCGCACAAGCCGAGGGCCAATCTGCATCGGCACATCCGATGGAGGATCGTCGATTTCGTCAGGCGGAGCCACCGCGCCACTGAAAACCGAGGCCGCCTTCGCCAACCGAACGAGATCCCCGCCCTCTTCCACCGTCATCTCATGCTCCACCCAGTTCGACAGAGGAAGGTTCCGGAAATACATCCGCTCCTGCAGCACCATCGCTTTCTTGGTCGACGACGAAGTTTTCGATTCCCGTACGTAGTGCCGCTCTTCCACCCGAATATCGGCGAGGAAGTTGTCGAACGAGGTCCGCTTAGCCCCCTCCTCGGCCGCATGGACTTTGTCCTCGACCGACTGCTGTTGTGCTTGAAGCTGCGCCTGGAGTTTAGCGATGGTTTCCCTCTCTTGCGAGACCGCTACTTCCAGCTTCGCCTGCATGACAAAGAAGGAGAGCAAAGAGGAACCGGCCGCGATGAACACAGGCAAAAGAACCCAGAGAAATGCGTCTACCGACATACTATTCCATACATCGGCGGGTAGCAGTCAAAACTTTCGGCCTAGAGTAAAAAAAGTGCGCCTTAGGACAAAACCTTAGCCAAACTTCGACAGGAGGCTCCTTTTCCACCCGGTCGACTTATCCAATCACGACCAAACCCTCGCCAGCATAAGCTTGCAACCCAACGTCGGTACTCAGAATCGCCAACTCCTCTGCCATCGCCACCGCAATCAGTGCCCGGTCGAACGGATCCGAATGGTGCGGCCCCAATCTTCGAATCGCGGCCACATGCTCAGGCCGAAACAGCAAAGGCAACAACGACATAGTCTTGACCGAATCCGTCCACCAATGCCCTACGTCACCGACGTCAATCTTCCCTTTCATACTCTTGATCGTCACCTCCCAGTAGGAGATCACGCTAATGTACGCCGGCCCCTTTCCAATCGCGCTCCGAATCGACCGGGAAAGCCGTTCGGGTGCCGATCCCGCCAACAGCACCACGTTCGTATCCAACAGATAGCCGCCCATCACCCGGCCAGGAACTCGTCTTCCGTCATCGGTGCGTCCCAACCCGGCTTCAAAGTGATCCGCCCTCGCAGCGCGCCCAGTTGAACGGTCCGCTGCTCTTGCCGTGCCCGCGTAATTTGGACAACTGGTTTTCCGCTCCGGGTAATGATCACTTCTTCCCCCTCCTCCACCGCCCGGATCAATTGAGAGAGTTGGTTCTTCGCATCCGCGACTGACACATGCATGACAGAACAAGAATAGCCAGATTTTCTGGCCTACGCAACGTCAGAGCCGTCCCGGAATATAGGGCCCCACCCGCCCTGTGCCGGGAAAGTCCGATACAATTCGGAACGACCCATCGACACCAAAGGAGGGCGCAGGAGCCCGACATGAATCACTCCCGCAGGAACTTTCTCTCCCTCCTTGCCGCCGCCCCCGCCGCAGCGGCCGTCTCCGACCGTCCCAACATCATCCTCTGCATGGGTGACGATCACGGCTGGAATGAAACCGCTTACAACGGCCATCCCCACCTCAAAACCCCCGTCCTCGACGAAATGGCCGCCACCGGCCTCCGCCTCGACCGATTCTATTCCGCCCACCCCAACTGCTCCCCCACCCGTGGCAGCATCATGACCGGGCGCCACCCCAATCGCTACGGCACCTTCGCTCCCGGCTGGTCCATCCGTCCAGAGGAAATCACCATCGCCCAACTCCTCAATCATGCCGGCTACGCCTGCGGACACTTCGGCAAATGGCACCTCGGGCCAGTGAAATCCGATTCCCCCACCAGTCCCGGCGCCATGGGCTTTCACGAATGGCTCTCCCACGACAACTTCTTTGAAGTCGATCCCATCCTTTCGCGCAACGGCGGTCCCATCCAAAAATACTCCGGTGAAAGCTCGGAAATCGTTGTTCGAGAAGCCCTCGCCTTCCTCACCAAGGCCAAGCAGCAAGGTCGACCGTCCTTTACCGTCGTTTGGTTCGGGTCGCCCCATGAACCCTACTTCGGCACCGAACCCTACCTTTCCATGTATAAAGACCTCGCCGATCCACTCCGTTCGCGTCTCGCCGAAATCAGCGCCATGGACCACGCCATCGGCCAACTTCGCGACGGCCTGCGGACCACCGGACTCCGCGACAACACCCTTCTTTGGTACTGTGGCGACAACGGCGTCCCGCCCGAAGGCCGATTGACCACCCCATACCGTGGTCATAAAGGTCAGGTCTACGAAGGCGGCATCCGCGTTCCCGGCATCATCGAATGGCCGTCCCGGCTAAAGCCCCGCCAAACCAGCGTCCACGCCGTAACCACCGACATGCTGCCCACGCTCTGCGACCTCACTGGCATCCCCCTGCCGAAGCGCCCCCTTGATGGCATCAGCCTCAAGCCGCTGCTGGATGGCACGATGAAACAACGTCCCACGCCCATTTTCTTCTGGGAGTTTCAGTCCAACCTGGAGGAGAAGTCCAAACCAGAACCCTACGTGGAACCGGCGCTGCAAGAAGGCACCACTCCAACCGCAAAACTGATGAACGGCAAATATACCCGTAGCTTTCGGAACTTCAAACATCCGCGCATCACACAGTCCGACACCCGGGGACCAGCAGCCATGCTCGGCAACCGCTTCAAGCTTGTCGTCGACGCCGACCCTAAAGCGAAAAAAACCCAACCGGTCTCTGAGATCTTTGACCTCGACTCCGACCGTGCTGAAACCAAAGACATTGCAAACGCTCAGCCGGAATTGGCGAATTCGATGGAAAAGCAGCTGCGGCTATGGCAAAACTCAGTCCTGACCAGCTTGACTGGTGCCGACTATCGAACCAAGTAGCCTCATCGCAAGTTGCTATGTTTGGTTCGCGGTGAGCGGAAGAACCAGCCAGGCTCACCTCCTGAAATCCCGCATGATCGCCTCTGACGCATGCGCCGGCGTCTATCGTATCTAACGCTGGTGCGGTCGAAGACCGCTCCGCTACCTATCGAGTCAGATTGAGTCGGACCAACTTCTCTATCCGCTCACGGCCCCTGCATCCCCCGGAGTTCAGGTGCCGACCGACCCTCGTCGAACCACTATACTCAGGAGTCATATGCTGCGCGCTTTGCTTTGCGTCCTGTTCTGTGGCTGGCCCGCCTCGGCCCAGGAATTGCTTCTCAACTCCTTTGAGTCCGAAGACGAGATGAGCGTGGTCGTCCCCCGTGACGCGAAAGTGCGGTTGACTGACCAGGGAGTAACCCAAGGCGCACGGGCGCTCGCGATCGAGTTCAACCGCGTCGCCTTCCCAGCGTTATTCCTCCGCCCAGCCTCGCCCCTCGACCTGCGCGAATGGGGCGAAATCGCCTACGACATCACCAATCCCGGCACGGCACCCGCGCGCTTCGGCGTGCGTGTCGATGACGACTACCGCCCCGATGGCGTGGGCACCTCCCGCAACGGCGTCGGCACCCTGGAAGCCGGTGCCACCGCCACCTTTGTCTTCCCGCTCGCCAGCCGCGACCCCATCAGCTACGGCATGCGAGGTCTCCCAACCTCGCCCGACGCGCGCAACCTCGGCAGTACCGGCACCCACATCTTGAACTTGGCAAACATCGCCCAGATGCAGATATTCCTGTCTTCGCCCGCCGAGCCGATCACGCTCATCCTGGACAACGTCCGCTTGCGAAAGGCGTTTCCGCTGGAGGGTATCGTCGATCAGTTCGGCCAGTTCGCCCGAGCAAGCTGGCCCGGTAAGCTCTCGGTCGAGGACGAGTTCCCCGCCCGCCGCGCTGCCGAAGAAGCATTCCTCGCCTCGACCGGCACCTTCGGCGGCCGCTCCCTCTACGGTGGCTATGCCGTCGGTCCACGCCTTGACCCCACTGGCTTCTTCCGCGCCGCGAAGTTTGAGGGACGCTGGTGGCTGGTCGACCCTGACGGCTGGCTCTTCTTCTCCACCGGCTTCAATTCCATCGCGCTGGCGCAGACCACCTTCACCACCGGCCGCGAGACGATGTTCACCTGGCTGCCAGCGGAGAACGATCCCCTCGCACGCCACTATGGCACCGCGACGGCCGTCCAGGGGCCTATCCTCTCCGGCGCCACTTACAACTTCCAAACCGCCAATCTCGAGCGCAAGTACGGCGCCAACTACGCCGACGATTGGCGCGCCACCGCACTCGCACGCCTTCCCGCCTGGGGATTCAACACAATCGGCAACTGGTCCGATCCCGCCCTGCACCGCCGCGGCGTCGCCTACGTCACCACCGCGTCGCTGTGGGGCAGCTTCAACACCGTCCCGAACGTCGGGCAAGGCACGGACCGTCTGCCGGACCCCTTCGATCCGCGCTTCGCGACCGACGTTAACGCGCGCCTGCTACCCGTGATCACACCCGCCTTGGGCGACCCTTGGTGTCTCGGCCATTTTGTTGACAACGAACTGAACTGGGGCTCCACCGCAAGCGACCGTACCCGCTACGGCGTCGCGCTCGGCGCATTGGCACAATCCATGGCCACCTCGCCCGCCCGCCGCGCCCTCGGCGCGCTCCTCGCCGCGCGCTATGGCGCCATTGCCAATCTTAATGCGGCTTGGGGCACCCAGTTCGCTGATTGGAACGCTCTCACTGCCCCCACCGCCATAACCGTAGGTATGCGCCCCGACCTCGCCCTGCTCACCACCGCCTTCGCCCGCGAGTATTTCCGCGTGGTTCGCGACGAGATCCGCCGCATCGATCCCGATCATCTCTATCTCGGCTGCCGCTTTCACATCAACAATCCCGACGTAATCGCCGGTGCCGCGGAGATGACCGACGTGCTTAGCTTCAATATCTATCAGCAGTCTCTCGCCCCAGCGAGTTGGACGATCGTGCAGCAGTTGGATCGGCCCGCCATCATCGGCGAATTCCACTTCGGCGCACTCGACCGCGGCATGTTTCACCCCGGCCTGCAGTCGACCGGTTCCCAAACGGAGCGCGCGGCGGCTTTCACACGCTACCTCCAAAGCGTCGCCGACCATCCCAACTTCGTCGGCGCACACTGGTTCCAATACTCTGACCAAGCCCTCACCGGCCGCCCGCGAGACGGGGAAAACTATAACATCGGCTTCGTCACCGTCGTCGACTCGCCCTACCCGGAAATGGTCAACGCGGCGCGCGACCTCCACGAAGGCATCTACCTCCGGCGACTGCGCTAGCCCCTCCGCCCTGCGATACTCTTTCTAATTCATGCTGCAAAATCTCATCGCCAACCAGTGGACCCCGAGCGCTGCCCCGGCCTCCACCCCTGTCTTCAACCCCTCCCGCGGCATCGAGATCGCCCGGTGCCCCGTCGGTGCCGCCGCCGATGTCGATGCCGCCGTCACCGCCGCCCAAGCCGCGCTGCCGGAATGGTCGAACACGCCTCCGGGTGACCGCGCCCGGATCCTCTTCAAGTACAA
>JBKJLJ010000207.1:0-18581 GCA_046597015.1 Bryobacteraceae bacterium | reverse complement strand
TCCATGTAGTTCGTGCTCATGTCGAGCATCGCGGCCAGGTAGTCCAGCTTGCCTTCGCTGAACTCGATGAAGCTGCTCAGGCGACCCAGAACTCCGTCCAGTGTGATACCCCTCTGTGCTGCGAAGCCGCCCAGGTAATCCTGCATCGTGCCGACGCTTTCGAGCACGAACGACGTGGCCCCGGCCTGCGGTAGCAGGCCCTTCACCCGCTGATAGACCGCGTTCCCTTCGATGTCCGCGGCGCTGAAGTTCTGCAAAGCGCTGACCAGCTTGCCACCGTAGTCAGGCCCCAGCGGAACCAACCCATCGTAGACAACCAGCGCCGACATGCGAATCAGATTCTCTCGTTCATACGCCGAAACCGCCCCCATGAAATCGCCGATACTGTCTCCCGGGAAGCCGTTCGTATAGCAGAACGCCACGCCCTCGGCCACCGCCTTCATCATCAGATCAAGCGTCTGCGCCTTATCTTCTTGCGGCGTCAACTTCGATAGGAACGAAAGCAGCTTGATCGATTCGCCGATCTTATGCGCCATCGCGGCAAGGCCGATCTTGGAATCGGCCGAGTCCACCAACTGGTAGATCGAAACCGCCCGCTGATATCCCTGATTCGTGTCGCCATAGAGAGTCAGAGCTCGCGCCCGAACCTGGGCCACAATCCCGGGGTCTGTCTCGCCGGTGACGTGCCGAATCATATTGTCGAAACCGATGATATTTTGCCATTGCCCCGGGGCCACGAAATCGAGGGCCTGGAGCGAACGAACGGTGAGCCCTTCGGTGGGCAATTGGTCAACTAATTGGTCGATCATCATGGGAATCCTACTTTCCGGCCAAAGCCCGGAGATTGCATTGAGCGACCAAGGCCTCGCGGTCCGCAGCGCTGAAGGCGGGCGAAGTCGAACGAACCTGAACCTGGAATCGATCGGCAACCAGCACGGCGGTCCCTTGCGTACCTACAGCCGCGGCGGGGTAACCCGCAATCTTCCTCGCGGAGTCGCGGAATTTGTCGCGCGCCGAAGGGTTGGTGTTCGTATCGGTGATCGCGATGGTCGCGACCTTGGTCGAACCTTTGCTCCACTCGGCTTGCGCGAAACCCTCTTTTTCTTGAGTAAACGTGAGCTTGAAATCGCCACTCCCCTTCGGGAAAACCGAGTTCAGAGTGGCCCCGGCCTTAGGTGCTTCCGGCTTCGTGACGGCGGGCGGCGGCGGTGACGAGATCTCCGTCGGTCCACCGCAAGAGCGGAACAGGAGCCAGACTCCGGCAAGCAACACGGCCAGCAGAATTAGTTTCTTCATTCCCCTGCATTGTAGCGGGATCAGAAAAGAAATAATTGGTCGCCCGGATGCGTCACCGGCAGCGGTTCGCCCTCGGCGTCGATCAACCAGGACAGTTTCTCCTTCGCTACCCCGATCGTCGCCCGATCGCCGCGGCCTTCGGCTTCGGCCAGCAGTCGCTGCAAAATCGCGATGCCATCTGATTGCCGGCCGGCTTCCGCGAAGTAGGCCGACGCTGCCCGGCAAAGTTCAATCGCGTCCTCCCATTGGCACGTCAACGCGAAGGCGAGGGCGGCTTCCAGCTCATACTCCACCTCAGCACAGCGCTCCGTCTGCGCCCGCCAATGGCGAAGGCGATGCAACACCGCATCACAGTGCCGCGCGGCAACGGCCTGCGTCGGCGGAGGGGCGACGATGGCTCGGTACCGGTCACGACCAGCCTCCAGCAGTTCGGCCGCATCGCCCGGCAGCGCGGCCGCATCGCCCGCAATCTCGCGCGCCAGGCTCAGCGGAAAGTCAGGTGCAAAACAGACGGCAATCGCCTGCTCCATTGGAGTGCCAACGAGCGGCGGCAGCGGGTAGCGGTCTTCCAGGTCCAACCACTCGCCTTCCCCGAGCGGCTCTCGACTCGTAACCAATACCGAATGCGGAGCACCGGGCAACGACAGCGGTTCGCGCAAATCGTCCAGCACCAGCAGCGTCCGGCCCGACGGCAGCCGACGAGCAATCTCATTCTCCAGCGCCCCCGTGGACCGGTTCCCACAGCCGATCCACAGCATCGACTGAAAGTGGTCCCGTGCCGCATGAGCAAACGCCTGGGCCATCCGGCTCTTGCCCGTCGCCGGCCCGCCGGTGAGAAAGAACAAGCCCGGCCGATCGACCAGCGACGTCCACAAGTCCTCCGAGATAACGCCCGTCGCCGGTGCCACGTTGGTCCCCGCCGGCCGCGCCATAAGCTTCACCACCCAACGTTCGATCGCCCGTTGATCGGCCGGCCAGCGGAAGAACGTTCGGCGTTCCAACGCCGCCGGATACTCCCGCGCCCCGCAATGCACGAACGCCATCGGCTGCGGTCCCGCGTAGTCGATCAAGCCGCCCCAATACTGCCGATTCGGCTTCGGCGGCATCGCCTCCGGATGAAGCAACACCAGCAATCCGGCCGAGCCCAAGCCCTCCTCCCAGGTCTCTGAAACCGGAACCTCGTCCGAAGCCAGGGAACTGATGTGCAGTTGCGGAAAATGTTCGAGCCGAGCGCGCACCAGGCGCTCCGCCGCCGAGGCTCCGCAGATGCTGAGCACGGGGTGAGAAGACATCCTCATAGTCTGGCGCAGGAGCTGCATTGCTTACAATACGGGGATGAACCGCCGTGAACTTTTCGCCCTTCCGTTCGCCGCCATGGCGCAGGCGCCCCCACGCCGCGTGAAGAAGTTGCAGATCCGCATCCTCTCGACCATGCTCGCCGATATCGGCATCGGCGAATGGGGATTCGCCGCCATGGTCGAAGCCGATGGCCATCGAATTCTGTTCGACGCCGGCACCCGGCCCGACACCGTCATCGAGAACGCGAGGAGCTTAAAGGTCAATCTCGCCGTCGACGAAATGCTCCTCAGCCACTTCCATGGCGACCACAACGGCGGACTCACCACCCTGCGGAAATCGGTCGCCCCGGCCCTCGGCAAATGCTACGTCGGCGAAGGCATTTTCCTTCCCCGCCGGGCCAGCCAGTTCGACGAAGAAGAAAGCAACGACACGCTCCTGCTGAAGCCCGCCTACGAGGCCTCCGGAGGCAAGTTCGTCTCAATCGACAAGCCTACCGAGATCCATCCCGGCGTATGGTTGACCGGCCCTGTCCCCCGGAAGTATCCCGAACGCAACTGGAGCGGCACCAGCCGCATCGTCACGGCGAAAGGCCAAATCGAAGACACCGTACCCGAAGATATGTCGCTCGTCTTCGATACCGAAGCCGGCCTCGTCGTCCTCTCCGGCTGCGGCCATTCCGGGATCATCAACACGCTTGAGCACGCCAGGAACACGATCCGCCAAGCCCCCATCCACGCGGCCCTCGGCGGCTTCCATCTCTTCGATGCAAGCGACGAGACGCTCGCCTGGACGGCCGGCAAGCTCCGCGAATTCGGGCTCGCAAATTTCGTCGGAGCCCACTGCACGGGCATCGAAGCCGTCTATCAAATCCGCCAGCGGACCGGCCTCGATCGCAAGCACTGCATCGTCGGAGCCGTGGGTACCGGGTTCGATCTGGCGACCGGGATCCAACCCGGCCGCCTCGCTCGTTAGCCGCTAAGCGGTGAACGCCTCGCCCACCGCGGGCGCCACCGTGCCCCCGCTTTCGAGAGCCTTCAGCTTTGCCAAATTCGCTTTGATGCCGTTCACGCCATCGAAGTAAAGATTGCCGAAATTAATGTAGCGATAGCCCTGATGCCAAGCCTTCGCGGCACTCTCATAACCGCCCAGCGCGATCCCCGCCGTCTTGCCGTACTTGGTCACCCGCGCCGGAAACTCAGCCAAAAACTTCTGCACTGCCGGGTGCTCAATCTCGCCGATATGGCCCAGCGCCGCCGAAAGATCCATCGGCCCCGCCAGCACGACATCCACCCCTTCCACCTGCGCAATCGCTTCCACCTGCTCCACCGCCGACGGCGACTCCACCTGCACCACGACCAAAGTATCGTCGTTGGCGTAACGCAGATAATCTTTCCATTCGATGTCGTTATAGAACGTCCACATGGGAGAGATCCCGCGCGTGCCCATCGGCGGATATTTCGCGTACTGCACGGCCAGCCGCGCCTGCTCGGCGTTGTCAATCTGCGGGATCATCACGGCCTGTGCCCCAATGTCGAGCGCCTTCTTCATCAAGCTCGGATCCAGCCCGGCGATCCGCACCATCGGCATCGAACCCGACTGCCGAATCAACGGAGGCAACAGCTCGATCGACTCCGAAGCGTAGCTCGAATGCTCGGTATCTATCCAGACCCAATCGACGCCCGTCGTCGCCGTCAACTTCGCCGCCAGCGGCGTGGGCCCCATGGTGGCAGAACCCCAAGCGGTTCCGCCCGCCGCGAGCAACTTCTTCACTTTATTTTCAAATGGATTAGACAACCGGCACCAGTCCCATAAAAGATTGCAGAGTCACGAACTCTGAGGTTACATCAATCGTCACGCTGTCAGCAGTGGCATTCGCCCCGCCGTACACCCCGGTCGCCAGCCACGACCCATCGTCGTTCTGCAACGCACCCAACCCCGCTACCACCTGCTCCACTAACGCCAAGTCCTCCGGCGCGCGCGAAAGCCGATACGCCCATGCCGCCCCCCAGCCGACCTTCCCGCTCTGCGGCGTCTGGTAGCGGTCGGCTCCACAGTGGGCGCTCGCGTGCAGAAACTTTCGCGCCAGTTCCAGCCAACGCGCGTCTCCGGTCGTCCCCGCCAAAGCGCTCAGCAATGCGGCGCTGATGCCGTATTGGAAATACCACTGCCGGGCTTTCGTCACATCCACCAGGCAGCCACTCGCGTCGGCCGCCGAATACTCCGTCACCAGCCCCTGCCGCCAACTCGTATACAGCCCGCGCGTCACGCCGGGTTGCGCGTTCCAAAGATTTTCGAGCCAACTCCCCGCCGCCAACGCCAGGTCATGACGCCCGGCCCATAGGCAGGCCAACCCGGCCATGCTCGTCGTCATCACCTCTTCAGTCGTCCGCGCCTCGTCGGCAAAAAATCCGCCTGAAACCGGGTTATGGAAACGGGCAATGAGTCCGGTCAACTGACGCGCCAAGTCGAAGCGACCGCTCATCATCGCCGCACAGCAGATCCAGGAATGCGGATAGGTTCGATAGACCCCGATCCACGGCACCCCGGTCCCATCCAAATCGCCACCGGGCCGCAAATAGCGGGCTTCCACATAGTCGAGCACCTGGTTGGCCTCGGCCACTCGCCCGTGCGCCAGCAGCGCCGCCGGTGTCTTGTAATAGGCGCGCAGGTCGTCCCCGGCGCGAAACGATCCGTCAGCCTGCAGTTGCGCCAGCAACCATCCGCAGCCCTTCTCCGCCGACTCCCAAGCTTTCTGATGCATCTTCATTGCCCCCCAGGTACAAAGTGCTATTGTACGAATTCCGATGCTGCCGAGCGCCCCCGGTCTCCACAGAGTTCGCACGGGACTTTCCCTGCCAGCCATTCTTGTCCGCGGATCCTCCCCCGGCCCAACCCTGCTCGTCTCCGCTGGCGTGCACGGCGACGAATACGAAGGTGTCCGCGCGATTTTCGAAACCTGCGAGGCGCTCGACCCCAGTGCGCTCTGCGGCTCTTTTCTAGCCGTCCCGATCGTGAACTATCCCGCCCATCGAGCCATCAGCCGCACGCATCCCGTCGATGGTGGCAACCTAGCCCGCGCTTTTCCGGGCCGCCCGGACGGCTCGCCTAGCGAACGTCTCGCCTGGGCCTTTGATACGACCTTCCTGGCTCTCGCCGATTTTTACCTCGACCTGCACAGCGGCGGCGTCCGTTTCGCCATGCCCTCCATGGCCGGCTTCGAAGCGGCCGACCCCCGCGGCCGCGCCGCCGCCGAGGCCTTCGGCGCGCCCGTCATTTGGGGCCACCCGGTCATCGAACCCGGCCGAACAATCTCGGCCGCTCGCGCCCGCGGCATCCCCTTCCTCTACACCGAAGCCCGCGGCGCCGGGCGCATCCATCCCGACGACCTGCTCATGATGCGACGTGGCATCGGGAACCTTCTTCGTCACCTCAAAATGCTCGAAGGTCAACCGGAGATCCCCGCGCCCCCCTTGCGCCTGCAGGGAATCGGCAACACCGACGACGGCGTGGTCGCCACCGCCGACGGCTTCTGGATGCCCTCCGTCAACCTCCTCGAACCCGTCCGCTCCGGCCAACCGCTCGGCCAAATCGTCGACGATCTCGGCGTCATCCTGGCCACCCCAATTGCCCCCGCCGACGGTCTCGTCGCTCTCCGTCGAGAGCTCCCGCCGGTCTCGGTCGGCGACACCCTGATCCTGCTCGCCGCTGAAGAGAAAATCTAAATTCATGCGTATCTCGGATTCCATTTATGTCGTAGGCAGCGGCCAGTTCGGCCTCAGCAGCCGCTATGACTGCCATCTTTACGCCCTCCGAGCACCCCACGGAATCGTCCTCTTCGACGCGGGCAGCGGCCTGAAACACGATCGCGTAATGGCCCACCTCCACGCCGAATTCGAAAACCTCTCGCGCGGTGCCATCCTCATCACCCACGCCCACCCGGACCACGTCTGCGGCACGGCCGCGCTGGCCGCCGCGTTGAACTGGCCCGTCTACACCTCGGTCCAGGCCCGCAAAATCATCGAAACCGGCGACGAAGACGCCTGCGGCCTTACGGCCACCCGCGCCATGGGCGGCTATCCGGCCGACCTGCGCCTGCCGCCCTGCCCCGTCGCCGCCACTTATCCCAGCGACGAGCCCATCGACGTCTGCGGCCTATCCTTCACCCCTATCTCCATCCGCGGCCACTCCCCCGATAGCTTCGTTTTCCTCTGCGAACTTGACGGCCTCCGCACCCTCTTCTCCGCCGACGTGGTCTTCTACGGAGGCGTCCTCGGCCTCATCAACGTCGACGGCTCCGATCTCGCTGGCTACCGCGCCGACCTTCCCAAGCTCGCCGGCCTCGGCGTCGAAGCGCTCCTCCCCGCCCACGGCATGTTCACCCTGCGCTTCGGCCAGCGCCACATCGATACCGCCATCGCCCAACTCAAAAAAGGCTTCACGCCCCGTATGGTGGGGCAGGGCGATCTCATCCTATGATCGGCCAAGGCATGCTCGAAAATCGCGTCTACATCGTCACCGGCGGAGCCACCGGCATTGGAGCCGGCATCACGACCGTCCTGCGCGGCTACGGCGCCCACGTCGTAATCTTCCAGCCGGAAACTTGCGACGTCCGCGACCCCATCCAGGTCGACGCCGAAACCGCCAAGGTACTTTACCGGTGGGGCCGCCTCGACGGCCTCGTCAACAACGCCGGCCTCACCGGTCCCATCGCCCTCGCCCCGTTCCTCACCGTCGACCCCGCCAAAATCGAGGACATCCTGGCCACCAACCTGAAGGGGCCCATCTTCTGCTCGCAGTCCTTCGCCCGCCGCGCCGTCGAACGGGGCCAACCCGGCGCCATCGTCCATATCGCCAGCGTCGGCGCCTTCGCCGCTCAGGAAAACGCCAGCATCTACTGCGCTTCAAAAGCGGCCCTCGTTGCGCTGACCCAGGCGATGGCCCTCGAACTCGCCCCCCACCAGATCCGCGTCAGCGCCGTCGCCCCCGGCGATATTCTCACCCCCGCGAACGCCCAAGTTGCCCCCTCTCGCTACCCGCGGACAACGCCCGCCGGCCGCCGCGGCACCCCGGAAGAGATCGGCCAGGCGGTCGCGTTTCTGCTCAGCGACAACTCGTCGTTCACCACCGGCGCTACACTCATCGTCGACGGCGGCCTGCTCACTTACTAACTCCCATGCAATTCATCGACTCCGATTTTCAATTCCCCATCAGCTCCGCCGTCGTCCACAGCGGCCGTGTTTTTGAAGCCGTGGTAACAGGCATCCGCGACGGCGAACGCCAACCCGTAATCGGCGGTGCCGGCGCGGAAATGCGCGAAATCTTTCGCCAACTCGATACGTTCCTCGCCACGGCCAACGTGGACCGGTTTGCCGTCTGCACCGCCCGGCTCTATCTACAGGACGTCCTCGTCGACATCGCCGCCGTCAACGTCGCATGGAAAGAGTACTTTGGCGAACACCCCGTAGTCCGTCGCGCCTACGGCGTTCAACTCCAGGCCGGGATGCGTGTTGAAGCGGCCTTCACCGCTGAACTCGGGCCCACCGCGTGATCTCCCTGCCGTGGAAGACGGTGCTCCTGCTGGCCCCGGCCGCGGCCCTCAACTATGCCGACCGGACCTCCCTATCCGCCGTCTTCCCGCTGCTCCAGGCCGAACTCGCGCTGACTGATCTGCAGCTCGCTGCCATCGGCACCCTTTTCCTCTGGAGCTACGCCTTTGGCTCCCCCTTCGCCGGCTTCCTCGCCGACCGTCTCCCGCGCAACCGCGTCATCGTCTGGAGTCTGCTTGCCTGGAGCCTGGTCACTATCCTCACCGGCTTCGCCCGCACCGCCAACGAACTGCTCGCCACCCGAGTCCTCCTCGGCTTGGCCGAGTGCTTTTACCTCCCGGCCGCCGTCGCCCTTATTGCCGGCCATCATCCTTCCGCCAGCCGGGGCCGTGCCTTGGCCGTGCACCTCTGCGGGCTCAACGCCGGCCTCGTCGGTGGCGGCGCTCTCGCCGGCTACCTCGGCGAAAACTATGGCTGGCGCATCGGTCTATTCTTCCTCGGCGGGCTCGGCATCCTGCTCTCCACCTTATGTTCCGCCCTGTTGCAGGAAGCCCCGCGCGGCGAAGTACCCCGCCCGGTGGTAGGCCCCCTCGGCCCCCAAATCCGGGAGTTGCTACGAAGGCGTGGATACGTGCTCCTGTCGCTCCAAGCCATGCTGATCTCCGTCGGCACCTGGATGTTTTTCAACTGGATGCCCCTCTACTTCCGGGAATCCTTCGGCCTCAGCCTCGCCGTCGCCGGCTTCTCCGGCACCGCCGTCCTCCAACTCTCGGCCGTCCTCGGAGCGCTCGTTGGCGGCACCCTCTCCGACCAGGCAGCCAAGCGAACTCCCGACGGCCGCTACCGTCTCATGACCACCTGCTATCTCCTCTGCGCCCCCTGCTTATTCATGTTCGTCTCCGGCGCCGGCATGTGGCTTATCAGCGCCGCCGTCATTGTGTTCTCTTTCCTTCGCGCCGTCGCCACCGCCAACGAAACGCCCGCCGTCTGCGACCTGATCGACGAACGTGACCGCTCCACCGCGCAAAGTCTGATGAACATGCTCAACACTATCGCAGGAGGCACCGGCGTCTTTGTCGCCGGATCGCTCAAAGCAGACTGGGGCTTGAACGGTGTCTTTGCCGGCGTGGGCATTCTTGTCTTTTTCGCCGCCGGTCTTGTCTGGCTCGCCCGCCGCGCGGAGTTCCCCGCCCCGCATTCGGCCTGATGCTCCATCAGTCTATTTTCCGCGTATTCTAGTAGGGGCATTTCCCGATGGCCAATACCGTCCAATTTCGAAGCCGCTCCCAAATAATTTACATTACGAACTCTCCCCCGCGTGGCGCGAGTGAGGACTTGCTGAGGGGGACCGTCTCCGCCTCCGACGTCGAAAATCTACGCCAACTGCTCGCTGACAGAAAGGAGTTGCCAGACGGCGACCTCCCAGATGCCACGGTCCTCGAAATGGTCGCTCAGCGCCTTGCGGATGGGCGCTGGAGTCAAGTCCTGCTGGGATCACCGGAACTACGGGGCGGGTCGGCCGCCGCAAAAACCGCTGAGACCGCCGATCCCGCGGCCAACGGCGCATCAAGCAAGAAGGGCTCCTCCGCCGGCCAGGATTCCTCCTCCGACAAGAAAACCTGGGTCGAAATTGAATTAATCGATCACGATTGCCGGCCCCTCCGCGGCGTCAGAGTCGAAGTCACCCTGCCCGATGGCAAAGTAACCCCCGGCACCCTATCCGAAGAAGGCGTATTCCGCGTGAACAACATCGACATCGGGAGCAGCAAGGTCACCTTCCCGGATCTCGACGGCCGCGAATGGGCCCGCTCTGGCAAGATCGCCGAAGGCAAGAGCATCGCCGGATTCTCCGGTGTCCCCAAGCTCGGCATGGGCGCTTACACCGTAAAACAAGGCGACTATATCGCCAGTCTCGCGTACGACGCTGGCTTCCTCTCCTGGAAAACCGTCTGGGAAGACGGAAAGAATTCGAGCCTCCGCGAGAAACGGAATCCCAACGTCTTGTTCCCCAACGACGTCGTGCAAATCCCGGCCCGCCAAAAGAAGGTCGACGACGCCCCACCCACCGAACGAACGACGTTTCAAACCATCGGCGACCCCGTCACCGTCAAGCTCGTCGTCCTCTCCTGGGACGGCACTCCGATTTCCAGCACCGACGTTCAGTTCAAGCTCGGGGCCGCCGAGAGCATGAAGACCGCCGAAGACGGCAGCGCCAAAAAGAACGTCGACCCCACCGGCACCAAAGATGGCAACGTGCTCATTAAGGGCTTCTCCCTGCCCCTGAAGCTAGGCCACCTCGACCCCGTCGAAGAGTTCAGCGGCCAGGTCTGGCGGCTCAACAATCTCGGCTATCGCGCCGGCAGCCCAGCAAGCAAGGAAGACGAGGCCTTCCGCAGCGCCGTCGAAGAGTTCCAGTGCGACAACAGTATCGCCGTGTCGGGCAACTGCGATGGCGCAACCCAGGACAAGCTTCGCACCGTTCACGGCAGCTAACTACGCCGGCGTATCTTTGTACTTGGCCTGCAGCGCCGCTAGCCGAACCTTCAGATTCGCAATGATCTTCTGGTAGCCAGGTTCGCTATAAGCGTTCTTCATCTCGCGAGGATCCTTCTCCAAATCGAAGAACTCCCACTCGGGCGGCGTGTCTTGATCCACCGCTCCGCTCGAGCCGAGCGCCTTGCCGTAGTAGTAGATCAGCTTGTATCGATGCGTCCGAATCCCGTAGTTGGCGGTCACGCTATGGCCACCGCCCAGGTGCATCCAGTAGCGGTAGTACATCTCCTGCCGCCAGTCTTTTGGCGTCTTGCCTTGCAGCAGCGGCTTTAAGCTCACCCCCTGCATATCTGCCGGCACCGCCGCCCCCGCCGCATCCAAAAACGTCGGCGCAAAGTCCAGGTTCAACGCCATGTCCTTGTTCACGCTTCCCGGCTTGATCTGCCCCGGCCACCGCACTAACAGCGGAGTCCGCAAGCACTCTTCGTACATGAACCGCTTATCGAACCACCCATGATCCCCCAGGAAAAAGCCCTGATCGGAGTTATAAATCACAAGCGTGTTCTCGGCGATCCCTTCGGCGTCAAGGTAGTCCAACACTCGTCCCACGTTATCGTCCACCGACTGTACACAACGCAAGTAATCCTTGATGTAGATCTGATAAGCCCACTTCCGCAGCGCGTTCCCTTCCAGGCCCGGCGGCGGATCCATCTTCAAATCGGTCTTCGTATTGTCCTGCCCCACCCGCATCCTCGACCGCTCCGCCGCTCCAGCCCGGCCCTTATGCTCGTCGTAGAGATTATCCGGCTCCGGAATTTCCACGTCTTTGAACAGGTCTTTATACTTCGCCGCCGGCGTCCACTCGCGATGCGGCGCCTTGTGATGGCACATCACGAAAAACGGCTTCGTCCGGTCGCGCTTCTTCAGCCACTCCAGGGTGAAGTCGCCAATCAAGTCGGTGCAGTAACCGTCGTACTTCTTCCGCGTCCCGTCCATTTCGATGAACACCGGATTGTTGTAAAGTCCCTGCCCCGGCAGCACCCGCCAATAATCAAACCCGGTCGGGTTCGTCACCAAATGCCACTTGCCCACCATGGCCGTCTGATACCCAGCCGCCTGCAAGTACTTCGCTACGTTCGGCGCCGCCGGGTCAATCTTGTCGTTCAAAGTTTTGATGCCCGAAAGGTGCGAGTAAAGCCCCGTCATGATCACGCCCCGGCTCGGCGTGCAAATCGAATTCGTCACAAAGCAGTTGGCAAACCGCATGCCGCCCGTTGCCAGCCGGTCAATTTGCGGAGTCTTGTTGATCTTGCTGCCGTACGCGCTGATTGCGTGTGCCGCGTGATCGTCCGACATGATGAAAATGATGTTCGGACGCTTCTTCGGAGTCTGCGCCGCAAGTACGGCGCTGCCGAGGACAGGAAAAAGTTGGCGACGGGTTAGCACTCCGAGTAGCGTACCAGAACGCGGCAGTCAGTAGAATAGGAGAGATGATCCCCAGGAGACGTGTTGGACTCGTAGGTTGGCGCGGCATGGTTGGCTCCGTGCTGATGGACCGCATGGAAGCCGAAGGCGACTTCGCCCTCATCGAACCGTTGTTCTTCAGCACAAGCAACGCCGGCGGCAAGGCCCCGCTGCAAGCCCAGGACGAATCAACGCTCCAGGACGCCTTCGACCTCGCCGCCCTCTCCCGCTGCGAAATCATCCTCACCGCCCAACGCGGCGACTACACCTCCGCGGTCTTCCCGAAGCTCCGTGCCGCCGGTTGGGCTGGCCACTGGATCGACGCCGCCTCCACCCTCCGCATGGCCGACGACGCGGTCATTATTCTCGACCCCGTCAACCGCCCCGTCATCGACGCCGCCCTAGCCAACGGGGGCAAAAACTGGATCGGCGGCAACTGCACCGTCAGTTGCATGTTGATGGGCGTCGGCGCGCTGTACAAAGCTGGCCTCGTCGAATGGATGAGCACCCAGACCTACCAGGCGGCCTCCGGCGGCGGCGCGCAGCACATGCGCGAATTGCTAAGCCAGTACGGCACGCTCTACGCCGAGGTCCAGGACCTCCTCGCCGACCCCAAAAGCGCCATCCTCGAAATCGATCGCCGTGTCGCCGCTCGCCAACGCGCCATGTCTGCCGCCGAAACCGCGAACTTCGGCGTCCCGCTAGGCGGTTCGCTCATCCCCTGGATCGACAAAGACCTCGGCGACGGTATGTCCAAAGAAGAGTGGAAAGGCGGTGCCGAAACCAACAAAATCCTTGGCTTAGCGCCCGGCTCAGTGCCAGTCGATGGCTTCTGCATCCGCGTCGGCGCCATGCGTTGCCACAGCCAGGCCTTAACGTTCAAACTGAAGAAGGACGTCCCCCTGGCCGACATCGAAGCTCTCATCGCCGCCGGCAACGAGTGGGTCAAGGTAATCCCCAACACCCGCGAAGCCAGCATCCATCACCTCACGCCCGTCGCCGTCACCGGCACCATGGACATCCCCGTCGGACGGCTCCGAAAATTGGCCATGGGCCCCGAATATCTCGGTGCTTTCACGATCGGCGATCAACTTCTCTGGGGAGCCGCGGAACCACTGCGCCGCATGTTGCGGATCCTCCTCGAAGCCTAAATCGCAATCCAAAACGAGAGTAGTCGCCGATCGTCCGCTCCGCTCCAGGCCGGGCAAAATAGCCGGCCGGAACACAGGTGCCACTCCTCTCCCTTGCGCACCTCCCCCAGTTCGATCCGCCGCGTCGACTGTTCCGGCGTCAGCAGCACACGCTCCGCCGGCCGCCCGCTGGCGTAAATACACACCTCCTGTGCCGTCCCTTCCATCGCCGGAACCGGGCTCCCAAACTCGATGGTGAGCGTTTCATAGTCCCGCGTAAACGACAGCAGACTTTGCGGTCCAGACCACATCCGCCCCCCCTCCCCGTCCGTGAACCCATCCAGATACTGCACCTCCGCCCGCTCCGCCCTCCACCACGGCAACACTCGTTGCAGAGCCGCCTCCGACTTCGCGCAGATCGCCCGGTTCGATACCTCAGCATAGAGCGCCACGTATTGGGCCAATCCCCGCGTCTGCGGAGCCGACGGCGAATACCACGAGTTCACCGGGCAAAAGTACTCCCGAAAAGGCAACCCCGCCATACTCAAAATCCGATTCAACTGCTCCCTCGTATACGGCCGCTCAAGCGTTCGAAACTCCGCCATCGCCTTCTTATACTCCTGCTTAAGCTGCCCCTGCTGATTCTCGCCCTCGATTAGAAAAACAACCCCATCGGGCTTCAAACTCGCCGCGACGTGGCGCATCGCCGTGATTGGATCATGGAAATGGTGGAAGCAAGATTCCAAAATCGCGGCGTCAAAGTACCCGTCCATCGGCACCGGCTCTAGTTCGATATCCATCAACCGGAACATGCTGTCAATCCGCTCCGGCCCCACCCCTACCCAAGCGTCTCCCTTCATCCTCCGCCGCGCATAATCCAGCAAATCCGCGCAAATATCGATCCCCGTCATCTCATAACCCAGCTTCGTCAAGTAGTGCGACACCCAACCCGCGCCGCAGGCGACGTCCAGTATCCGGCTCCCGGGCGGGAGCTTCAAAACATTTACTAGGTTCAGCAAATTCCCCATCAGATCACAGAACACCGCGACGGAATCCTCCACATGGAATCCCGAATGCAGCGCGATTGGACCGGAATAAAGGTACCGCTCCACCTCCTCCCGCGGATGCTGCCGAAACGTCTCTGCCAGATATTCCCGCGCCCCTGCTTTCCAGTCCACGCCTGAAGGTAAGTCCTTATTGATCTCGTCCAACAATTCCGCTTCGCTCTGCATGAGCGAAAAGAATAGCACGGCCTCGCAAAATGGAATAAACTCCGTCTAATAAGATGTTCAAGCTGCCCTTCGTCGGCCTCCTTTGCGCCGCCACTGCACTCGTCGCCGCCCCCACCCCCGGCGCCACCGTTTATCAAACGCGTTGCGCCTCCTGCCACGACCCGCTCCACCCCCGCGTGCCGCCCCGCGCCGCCCTCCAAAAGCTCTCCCGTCCCCAAATCCTCCGCTCGCTTTACTTCGGCGTCATGGCCAATATCGCCCGCACCCTCTCGACGCAAGAGAAGGAAGCCGTAGCCGAGTATCTCGGCCGCCCCGGCGGCGATGCCCCGCCCTTGCCCAGCGCCATGTGCGCCTCCCCGGCCTCCGCCGCGAAGCTTCCAGGAACCTGGAACGGCTGGAGTCCCACCACCTCCCAGGCTCGCTACCAACCCGCCGGCCTCTCGATCTCCCAAGCCCGCGGCCTGAAGCTCAAATGGGCTTTCGGCTTCGACGGCGACGTTACCGCCTTCGGCTCGCCCACCCTCCTCGATGGCCGCCTCTACCTCGGTAGCGCCGCCGGCGTCGTCTATTCGTTAAATGCCGAAACCGGCTGCCTCCACTGGACGTTCACGGCCAACGGCCCCGTCCGCGCCGCCCCCCTCGCCGTAGGCCAATCGCTGCTCTTCGGCGATCAAAGTGGCTGGTTCTACGCAATCGATGCCAAGTCCGGCCAACTCCGTTGGAAGCGCCGCGTCGACGACCACGAAGCCGCTCGCCTCACCGGCACCGCGGTCGCCCAGGAAGGCGTCGTCTTCGTCCCCGTAGCCTCCTGGGAAGAAGGGCTGGCCCTCGATCCGCGATATGCCTGCTGCACCTTTCGCGGCAGCCTGGTCGCCCTCCGCGTCGCCGACGGCTCCGTCGTCTGGAAAACCTACCTCGTCCCCCCACCCATCAAACGCGGCGTCAACAGCGCCGGGGCCGACCGCCTCGGCCCCTCGGGCGCCGGCGTCTGGTCCGCCCCCACCCTCGACCCCAAACGCGGCCTCCTCTACCTCACCACCGGCGACAACTACTCCTCGCCCGCCACCCTCTCCAGTGACGCCATCGTCGCCGTCAACGTGAAATCCGGCCAGATCGTCTGGACCCGCCAGACCACCGCCAACGACGTGTACACCAGCGCGTGCGCCAACAAAGGCCCCAACTGCCCCACCGAAAACGGGCCTGACTTCCACTATGGTGCCTCCGCCATCCTCGTCGCGACCGCCGGCGGTCGCGACATCCTTCTGGCCGGCCAAAAATCCGGCATCGTCTATGCCCTCGACCCCGCCCGCAAAGGCGAAATCCTCTGGGAAGCCCGCGTAGGAAAAGGGGGTGTGCTCGGCGGCGTCCAATGGGGCATGGCCAGCGACGGCCAGCAACTGTACGCCGCCGTCTCTGACGTCGTCCGCCGTTCGAGAGCCTCCATCGCCCCCGATGACATCAAGACCCTGAGCCTCGATGCCTCCCAGGGCGGCGGTCTCACCGCTCTACGCGTCACCGACGGGAAAAAGAACTGGCACGTGCCCGGCGTTCCTTGTCCGCCCGACAGGCCAGGTTGCAGTCCCGCCCAATCCGCCGCCGTCACCGCCGTCCCCGGCGCCGTATTCTCCGGCGCTTTCGACGGCCACCTCCGCGCCTTCTCCGCCGAAGATGGCGCCGTCATCTGGGACTTCGACACCGCCCGGGGCTTCGAAACCGTCAACGGCGTCCCCGCCAAAGGCGGCTCCATGGACGGACCCGGACCCGTCATCGCCGGCGGCATGCTCTTCGTCAATTCCGGTTATTCCCGCTTCGGCGGCATGCCCGGTAACGTTCTATTAGCCTTCTCCTCCGAACCATAAAAAATGAAACGACGACACCTCATCGGAACCCTCGGAACCGCTTCTACGCTCCCAGCCGCCCCTTCCGCCCGCCAGCGCTTCCTCGGCGTCTGGCGACTCATCCGCTGCGAAAGCCGCTTCCCGGATGGCCGCATCGAATACCCCTACGGCGAAAAGCCGGTTGGCCGCATCACCTACGATAAGGCCGGCCGCATGTCCGCTCAACTCATGCGCCCCGGTCGCCGCGCCTCAGTTCCCTCCGGCGTCGGCCTCGTCGCCGGCCACGCCACCACCGAAGAAATTCGCGATGCCGTCGATGGCTTCGCTTCGTATTTCGGTACCTTCGACGTCGACGAATCCACCAAAATCGTCACCCATCATGTTCAAGGCTGCCTCGTCCCCACTTGGGTCGGCACCGATTTGAAGCGGACCTACCAGTTCACCGCCAATCGACTCTTACTCACCGCCACCACCACCAGCATCCGAGAACTCGTCTGGGAACGGGAGAACGACTAGTTGGCCATCAACGTGCAATAGCGTAGACGATTTATGCCGCCTCCCTCCATGCACAGGTTGAACCTGAAGCTCCTCAAACGGTGCGTCCGCCACGCGAAGCCGTACTGGTTTTCAAAGGAAAAACGCAGCGCCCGATGGCTTCTGTTCGGACTCTTCATGCTCCTCGTCGCCAGCACCCAGTTCGACGTCTTATTTAACAAACAATCGGGCGAGTTCACCTCCGCCTTGGCCGCCCAGGACGGGCCCCGCTTCTGGCACTCCATTCGCGTATTCTTCGGCCTCCTCGTCGTCGCCGTGCCCATCTACGCGTATTACGCCTATGTCCGCAGCAAGCTCGCCCTCAACTGGCGGCGCTGGATGACCGACCGCTTCCTCGAACGCTACTTCAACAACCGCGGCTACTACCACCTGCTCACGCAGCCCGAAATCGACAACCCCGATCAACGCATCTCTGACGACATCTACGCCTTCACTCAGCAGTCGCTCACCTTCCTCCTCGTCTTCGCCAACGCGATCCTGCAGTTGATCGCATTCGGCCGTGTCCTGTGGTCCATCTCCACGTTGCTCTTGTTGATCGTCGTGCTGTACGCCGCGGTCGCCACCTTCGTCTCCTTCGGCCTCTTCGGCGAAAAGATGGTGTCCCTCTATTTCACCCAGCGCCAGCGCGAAGCCAACTTCCGCTTCGGCCTGGTCCGCATCCGCGAAAACGCCGAAGCTATCGCGCTCTACCACGGAGAGGCCCAGGAAAAAAGTCAGGTCCGCCGGATCTACGCCAGCGTCTTCGCCAATGGCAAAGACATCATCAATTGGTCGCTTCGCCTCAACTTTTTCTACTACGGCAACAGCTTTCTGACCATGGTGATCCCTACCCTGATCGTCGCCCCGCGCGTCCTCTCCGGCGAACTCGAAGTAGGCAGCATCGTGCAGGCCACCGGCGCCTTCGCCGCCATCCTCACCTCCCTCACCCTCCTCCTGGACAACCTCGAAGCCCTCAGCCGCTTCGCCGCCAGCGTCGACCGTCTGGAGACCTTTGCCGAGAGCCTCTCCCCCGGAAAATCCAAGCACCAGGGCGACCCCAAAATTGTTACGGAAAGCGACGAACATCTGCATTTCGAAGACGTCACGCTCGAAACCCCCAACTACGAACGAACCCTCTTCAAAGCCCTTACCTTTTCCGTGCCGCCCAACGAAAGTCTCATGATTGTCGGGGCCAGTGGCCTCGGCAAAAGCTCCCTTCTCCGCGCTATCTCGGGGCTTTGGGATGCCGGATCCGGCACCATCACACGGCCCAGCCCGGAGGAAGTCTTATTCCTGCCCCAACACGCCTACATGGTCCTCGGCTCGTTGCGCGTCCAGCTCAACTATCCCAACCTCGATCGCGATGCCTCCGATGAAGAACTCACCGAAGTTCTCAATCTCGTCAACCTCGGCGGCCTCATCGGACGCTGCGGAGGCTTCGACGCGGAGTTCGATTTCGACAAGATCCTCTCCACCGGCGAACGCCAACGCGTCGCCTTTGCTAGAGCCATCCTGAAGAAGCCCCGCTACGTCCTGCTCGACGAGGCCACCAGCGCCCTCGACGGCGATAACGAATCGGCCCTCTACGAAAAGCTGGTGGCCACCTCCAGCACGATCATCAGCGTCAGCCACCACCCCGCCCTCGTGAAATACCACGCGCAGGTCCTCGAGTTGAAAGCCGACGGAGCCTGGAAGCTGCACTCCGCCGCCGACTTCCGGTTTGATGGCAAGATCCAAATCGACTAGACT
>JBKJLJ010000169.1:0-7048 GCA_046597015.1 Bryobacteraceae bacterium | reverse complement strand
GGAATATCAGCGGCCGGTGCGGATCGGGGTGAACTGGGGATCGCTGGACGGGGCGCTGTTGACGCGGATGATGGACGAGAACGCGTTGCTGGCGGAGCCGTTGGATGCCAAGCAGGTGACGATGAACGCGATCGTGGTGAGCGCGTTAGAGGCTGCGGCAGCGGCGGAGAAGTACGGTTTGCGGCGAGATCAGATTTTACTGAGCGCCAAGGTGAGTGGCGTGCAGGATTTGATCACCGTTTATCGCATGTTGGCGGCGCAGTGCGACTACGCGTTGCACTTAGGGTTGACCGAAGCGGGGTTGGGGTCGAAGGGGATTGTGGCGACGACGGCGGCGATTGGGGTGTTGCTGCAGGAGGGGATTGGGGACACGATCCGAGCGTCGTTGACGCCGCTGCCGAACGGGGACCGGGCGGAAGAGGTGTTGGTTTGTCAGCAGATTTTGCAGGCGCTGGAGCTGCGGAGTTTTACGCCGCAGGTGACGGCTTGCCCGGGATGTGGGCGGACGACTTCGACGTTTTTCCAGGACATGGCCGATCAGATTCAGAACTACTTGCGGAACCAGATGCCGGTGTGGAAAGACGGGCATCCGGGGGTGGAGGAGATGAAGGTCGCGGTGATGGGTTGCATTGTGAACGGGCCGGGCGAGTCGAAGCACGCCAATATTGGGATCTCGCTGCCGGGGACCTTTGAGGAGCCAGTGGCTCCGGTTTATGTGGATGGACGGCTCGTGAAGACTTTGCGGGGTGATCATATCGTGGCGGAGTTTACGGATATGCTGAACGATTACGTCGAATCGCACTACAGTGTGCTGGCGGCGCAGTGATGGCGATTTGACCGCGCGGGAGGTGGCGTTTGACGCCGCATTGCGGGTAGACGGCGGCGCGTGGGCGGAAGAGATTTTGCGCAAAGCGGTGGCCAAGCTGGAGATGCGGGATGCGGATCTGGCTTGGGAGTTGGTGTTTGGCCCGCTGCGGGTGCAGGCGCAGCTCGACCATTTGATCCGGCTGTATTCGGGGAAGGCCGGGAAGTTGGACGTGGAAGTGCGGGTCGCGCTGCGGATGGCGATTTACCAGCTTCGGTATTTGGATCGGATTCCGGCGCATGCGGCGGTTTCGGCGGCGGTGGAACTGGTAAAGCGGGCGAAGAAGCGTTCGGCGATGGGATTTGTGAACGCGGTGTTGCGGAAGGTGAACCGGGAGGCGGTCGAGTGGCCGGGGCGGGAGGTGGAGTTGTCGGTGCCGGGGTGGTTATTGCGCCGGTGGACTGCGGCGTTTGGAAAAGAGAGGGCGGAAGGGATTGCGGCGGCGGCGTTATCGGCACCGGCGGTGGGGGGACAGGATTTGGGAGCGGCGTCGATTGTGCCGTATTTGGGGGTGGAGCCGGGGATGACGGTGCTGGATGTGTGCGCGGCACCGGGAAATAAGACGCGGCAGTTGGTGGAGGCGGGGGGGGTGGTGTTGGCGGCGGACCGGAGTTTTGCGCGGTTGCGTCAGGTGACGGGGGTGGAGCGGGTGGTGGTGGACGCTCGGCAGCCGTTGCCTTTTGTAAAAACATTTGACCGGATTCTCGTGGATGCGCCGTGCAGCGGGACGGGGACGTTGGGTCGAAATCCCGAGATAAAGTGGCGGATTACGCCGGCCGACCTGACGGATTTGGCGGGGCGGCAGACGGCCATTCTGCGGAACGCGTTGGCGGCATTGGCACCGGGGGGACGATTAGTTTACTCGACATGTTCGCTGGAAACAGAGGAGAATGAAGAAGTGGTACACGCGGTTTGCAGGGACCGGGTAAAAGAACAAGGATATCGATTGCCAGGGCAAGAACCGGGGGACGGCTTTTGGCATGCCGTGATAGCATGAGAACTGCGTTCCAATGGTCGAGATTCTGCCATCTTTACTAGCTGCGGACTTTGCCCGGCTGGGTGAGGAGATAGCGCGCGTCGAACACGCGGGCGTCACGATGCTTCACGTCGACGTGATGGACGGGCATTTTGTGCCCAATTTGACGATGGGGCCGCCGGTTGTGAAGAGCCTGCGGAAGGTGACGAAGGCGCATTTGGACGTCCACCTGATGATTACGGATCCGGATCGGTTTACGGCGGCGTTTGTGGAGGCCGGGGCGGATAGTGTGTCCGTGCATCAGGAGGCGTGTCCGCATTTGGATCGGAGTTTGCGTTTGATCCAGAGTGAGGGAGCGTTGGCGGGGGTCGTATTGAACCCGGCGACTCCAGTGAGTACTTTGGACGAGGTTTTGGAGTTCGTGGATTTTGTGCTGGTGATGAGCGTGAACCCGGGTTTCGGGGGGCAGCGATTTTTGCCGCGCGCTTTAGATAAGATTCGGCAGTTGGCGGATCGGCGGGAGCGGTTCGGCTACGGCTACAAGATTGAGATTGACGGCGGCGTGGTGATCGATAACGTCGCTGAGATTGCCCGGGCTGGAGCCGAATGGCTGGTTGCGGGTTCGAGTGTGTTTGGGGCGCCGGATTCCGGCGCGGCTGTGCGGGCACTGCGGGATGCGGCGCGCGCGGGGCAGTTGGCTTAAACAGAGAGATTAGTAACTTATGCTTGTTTCGCGCAATACGATTTTGACTTTGTTGGTAACGGCTCTGGCGTTCACTTCGCTGACGGGCTGCTTTCGGAAGAAGAAGTACGAGAACCCGATTTCGAAAGACACGCAGCAGCCGGATAAGGTGCTTTTCGACAAGGCCGTGAAGGACATTGAAAGGGGCCGGTATGAGGTGGCGCGCATCACGTTAAACACGTTGATGAACACCTACGACACCTCGGAGTTCCTGGCCAAGGCAAAGCTGGCGATTGCGGATAGTTGGATGCGCGAGGGCGGATCGAACGGGATGGCGCAGGCCGAGGCGGAGTATAAGGACTTCATTCTGTTCTACCCGACGATGGAAGAGGCGGCTGAGGCGCAGCAGAAGGTCTGCATGATCCACTACAAGCAGATGGAGAAGCCGGACCGGGACGATCGTCACGCTTATAAGAGCGAGGAGGAGTGCCGGACGCTGTTGACGCAGTTCCCGAACTCCAAGTTTGCGCCGCAGACGCAACAGTTGCTGCGGAACATTCAGGAAGTAATGGCCGAGAAAGAGTTCCGCGTGGGTACTTTCTACAACACGAAGGGTTCCAACCCGGCGGCGAGCAATCGGCTGCAAACGGTAGTGGACCAGTGGCCGCTGTTCTCGAAAGCGGACGAGGATTTGTGGTTGTTGGCCGATAGCTATACGAAGATGGGGCCGCGGTTCAAGGCTAAGGCCGGGCAGGCTTATCAGCGCCTGGTGCGGGATTATCCTTTGTCGGCTTATGCGAAGGCGGCGACGGAAAAGTTGAAGGACATAGAAATGCAGGTTCCGGAGGCGGATCCGGTGGCGGTGGCGCGGATGAAGTATGAAGCGGAGAACCGGGTGAAGCCGTCGATGGTTCGGAATACGATGGGGATTTTCGCCAAGAGCCCGGACGTGCTGGCGGCAGCGAAGAGCGGGTCTCCGGCGATGGCGCAGATGAAGCCGTCGATTCCGGCTTCGGTGCCGCTGCCTTTGGGCGTGGCGTCGGGGGTGAACGACGTGGGTGGTCAGGTGTTGACGGGCGCTTCGGATTTGGAAAAGAAGGATGATGCGCGGTTGAGCGCGCAGACTCCGGGTGGGACGGGGAGTGCGACGCCGGCTCCGGCGGCTGCGCCGGAGGTTCCTGAGGCGGCGGCTCCGGCGGCGACGCCGTTGCCGACCAATCGGCAGGGTGTGCCGGTGAACGGGAAGAAAACGAAGAAAGAGAAGAAGATCAAGGTTAAGAATTAGTGGCTGGCCGGATTTTGCTCGCCGACGATAGCGCGATAGCGCAGCGGCTTGGCGAGCGTATGTTGCGGGAAGAAGGATTTGAGGTGGTTTCGGTCACCGACGGAGAGACGGCGCTGTTGCGTCTGGCGGACGTGGATCCGGACGCGATGATTGTAGACGCCTTTTTGCCGAAGAAGTCGGGGTTCGAGTTGGCGAAGTTTGTGCGGGAGACGGCTACGCATCGGCATATTGGGGTATTGCTGACGGGAAGCATCACGGAGCCGGTGGACATGGCGCAGGCGGAGGCGGTGGGTGCGGACGGAGTGGTGCAAAAGCCGTTTGGGGTGACGTCGCTGATGGAAGTGTTGCGACCGTTGCTTGAACGGGTGGCGGAGCGCCGGATGGAGAGCGAGTATGGGGCGGAGGCACCGCCGGTGCCGGTGGTTCCGATTTCGGAAGAGGAGCGGGTGCGGGCTGCGGTGACGGTGGCTTTAGACGAGGCGATGCCGCAGATGGTGGAGTTGATTACGCGCGAGGTGTTGCGGACATTGCGTCAAGCCTGACATGATTTAGTCAGATATGGCTGATAACAGTTTTGACATCGTCTCGAAGGTCGAGATGCCCGAAGTGAACAACGCGATTTCGCAGGCGCTGAAGGATGTGGGCGCCCGGTACGATTTGAAGGACGCAAAATCGACGATTGAGCTTAAAGAGAAAGACCACAAGATTCTGCTGGCATCGGCGGATGAGTACAAGCTGGGGGCGGTGGTGGACATTCTCCAATCGAAGCTGAACAAGCGGGGGATTTCGTTGAAGGCGTTGACGTATGGCCCGGTGCAGCCGGCGTCGGGGATGAGCGTGCGGCAGGAGATTACGCTGCAGGCGGGCATTCCGATGGAGAAGGCGAAAGAGATTGTACGGATCATCAAGGATTCGAAGATTAAGGTGCAGGCGTCGATTAATGCGGACGTGGTGCGGGTATCGGGGAAAGATCGGGACTGCCTGCAGGAAGTGATGGCGCTGTTGAAGCAAAGTGATCTCGGCATCGACATGCAGTTTACAAACTACCGGGGTTAGGAATGGCGCGCCGGATAGAGAGCTGTGAGATCGCCGGGCCGGCGGGGAAGTTGGAGTCGCTGCTGGAAGAGCCCGAGGAGGGAGAGCCGCGTTTTGCGGCCTTGGTGTGTCATCCGCACCCGCAGCATGGGGGGACGATGCATAACAAAGTTGTATATCGGATCGCCCGGGGGCTGCGGAAGACGGGAGCGGTCGTGCTGCGGTTTAATTACCGGGGCGTGAATTTGAGCGAGGGGATTTACGCGGACGGGGTGGGGGAATTGGAAGATGCGCGGACCTGCCTGACTTTTTTGCGAGCTAGGTATCCGGATTTGTCGTTCGTGGTGGCGGGCTTTAGTTTCGGATCACGGATTGCGCTGCAATTAGCGGGTCAGGTGCCGGAGATGGCGCGGGCGATTGCGGTGGGCTTTCCGACGAAGTATCCGGACCAAGGGTATTTGGAGCCGTGTTCGGTGCCGCGGACGTTTATCCATTCGACGATCGACGTGCATGGGCCCAAGGGGGATTTGGAGGCGTTGGTGGCGACGCTGAGTGGGCCTCCGACGGTGGAGTTTGTTCCCTCGAAAGACCATTTCTTTGTGGATGCGTTGGATGCGTTTGAGGCGGCGGTGGAGCGGGCGGGCATGCAGATTCTTTGAGTGAGTGAATTTCGGGTCGCGATACGCCCTAGTCAGTGACCCTATGAAACTCGCATTTGTCATTGGCTGGGTATTTTTCGCGTTGGAAGCCGTTTTCGTGGCTTCGTTCTTTTATTCGAAAAGTGACGCGAAGGTAATCGCTTCGAGCTACGGGATGCTTTTGCTGCCGGTGCTTTTGCTGGCGGGGACGTTGCTGGTTTGGGCGCAGTTTTCGAATTCGATGGGTTTGCAGTATGCGGGTTTACTGGTGGTTTCGATGCCGTTTCTGCTGGGAGCGGGAGCGTGGGCGACGAATTTTGTAAACGAGCGGGTGAACGGCTGGAGCCGGGATCAGGCGGGGCGGTTTCGGGATGCGCGGCTGAACCAGATTGCGAAGGCGCTGGACCGGAAAGAATATGCGGCGGTTGAGGCGCTGGTGAAGGGGAGTCCGGCGGTGGATTGGACGGCGAAGGACGCGCATGGGAAGACGCTGGTGGAACATGCGGTAGGCCGGGTGCTGGCTGATTACAGTGGAGACAAGTCGGCCGAGGGAGTGGCGATTCTGTTGAGGAATGGTGGTCCGATACCGGCTGGTGAACTGGTGAATACGATTTTCGAAGGCAACACTCCAGGGTCTCTGGCGTTGCTCGAGGTCGTGTTGAAGGCGGGGGTTGACCCGAATTCGAAGGACCATTTTGGGGAGCCGCTGGTGCACTGTAGCCACACGATTTGGGGGCGGGAGAAGTTGGCGTTGCTGGCGCAGTATGGCGCCGATCTGAAGGTTTTTAGCAAGCGGGAGGATCGGCCGCAGTGGACGGCGTTGATGACGGCGGTGTACATGCGGAGTTGGGAGCCAGCGGTTTTTTTGCTGGAGCATGGGGTTCCTCCCGCTTATCAGGCGCCGGACGGCAAGTCCGTGGCGACGTTGCTGGAAAGCCGGGTGGCGGAGGATGCGGCATACCGGAAATCACCGGAGGCAGGAATGGCACTTTTCCAGCGGGAGCTTGAGAAAGTGATGGCCCAAAGCGGCCGGTAGGCCCTACCTGACGATGCTTGGGGATTTGGCGAGGTGGACTTGAATCACTTATTTGGCGCAATTGCTGGCGGCCCGCCTAAAGCGCGTGGAGGCAGGCCAGGAGGTTGCGAGCTTCGATGCTGAAATAGGCGTGGGGAAGCAGATCGTAGATTTCGCCCAGGGTCATCCAGATGTAGCCGTCGGGGAGGGTGGTGATGGTGCCTTCTTCCAGTTCGACGACCATGTAGCGGTTTTCGTAATGAAAGAAGCGGCCGCCTTCTTCGCACTGGAGGCTGCTGTGGCGGACCCGTGGGAGTGGCGCGTCGTGGAAGAATTCCAGGAACGGCGGGGCATCGGGACGGTTGACGCGGGATTCGAAGTCGCTGAGCGAGACGGTGGAGCCGAGTTCGAAATTGTCGATGCTACCCGGGTAGCAGCAGCCGCGTACGAGGAAGTGGAGGGTGCCGCCAACCTGCTGGGCGATGAACCCGTTCAGGCCGTTGCCCCGATGTTTGATCAGCGGCTGGGACCATTGGGCCACTTCGCGGCGTT
>JBKJLJ010001048.1:0-4255 GCA_046597015.1 Bryobacteraceae bacterium | reverse complement strand
AGGGTGACCAGCCCTAGATGGCAGGACCGCAAGTTTTCTTCAAATGTTCTGCTATCGCCGTAAGCCTGGAAGGTGACGTTCGGAAGATTGGCGGTACGCTGCTCCAGGGATGGCCGGGCCGCGCCTCCTCCCGCAAAGAGAAATTGGATTCTGCTTTCTCCCGCCAAGTTCTGCAAAAGAGCCTCGATCGTGTCCACCTCATGAGCCATGCCCAAGTTGCCGGAATAGAGAATGCGTAAGAGGGGTCGGACCGATTCCGCATGCGGGTGGTCCTCGGCCCAATTTTGAGCGATATGGATTCGATTCGCGGGAATGCCGGAGGCGGCTAGCCGACTTTTCATACATTCGCCAAGGGCGATGATGCCGTCGGCGCGGCGGCGGGACCAGGTGAACATTCGCTGGAGCAGGCGCGTGACCCAGGAGTCAGGGGAGAGTCCGCCCGTGGCGACGACGACATCGGGATAGACGTCCATCTCCCAGATCCAAAGCTTCGCCCCGAGCAAAGGCTTAAGGAGCGCGGCGGCGATAGAGAGGCCGGGAGGAGTCGTCATGGTTACCACGATATCGGAGCGGCCGGCCAGCAGCAGCCGGCCGGCCGCGAGGACGAGAAACGAACCCCAGCTCAAGAGCCGGATGAGAGGATTACGGGAGAAAGGAAAGCTCGGGACCCTGGCGATGCGTGCCGTGGGCGGTTCACCGCTGGCTCCCGCGACGTAGCCTTGGCGGCCACAAATGACCGTAACGTCGTGCCCTAAGCTAGAGGCGTATCGAACGGTCTGATCAAGTAGCACCGCGGTGGGGGCGTTGTCGGGCCAATAAAACTGATTAATGAAAATCAGTTTGCGACGTTGGACATTGGGTTGGATTCCGTTAGGTTAACAACGTTGCTATGCGCAACTCAATAGACCAAAGGCTATGGGAGTTTAACGCTCAAACGATTGGAAGTACCAGTTTCATTGGTCACGATGACCGATATCGAATCGAAGCTGTCGATGATGGGCTGCGTGACCGCCGTGGAGGCGCGGAATGTGAACGGCAAAGTCAAAGAGAACTGGCCGCCAAGAGGCTCTGAACCGGGGGTGCGGAACCAGGCTGTGGAGATAGCGTCCAGATCGATGGTGAATTTTGTTTCCGCGATCTTGGCCTCTGGTTTGCCGGTGAATTGCACTTCGACACTGCGTACCGAGCGGGTAGTGGTATAACCCGTGAGCGAGAGCGTTAGGGAATCGTTGGCTCTGGCAGCGATCTGCAAGCTCACCAAGGCCGGAGCGCGGCGGGGGATGGTTAGCTTAAGAGTGGTATTGGCTGATGCCGCCGGCGTCAGGTCCAAGCCCGACTGCGTGGCGAAGAATGGCGTCAGCGTAATCACGCTGGCCACCGTTCCCGTTTGCAGGCGGATCTCCTTGGCTCCATTAGGGAAGATGGCTTCGGTGGTGTTAGCGGGAATCGTGAAGGCTACCACTCTTCCGCCAGAGGAATACTGGATGGATGGATCAGCGGAAAATGACTCGGACTCAATGGTGAGTAGTAGGGCACCTTGCAGGGGAAGAGGGTAGGGATCGAGCAGCGCTAGGCGTACGCCGGGTTGCTGAAAAGGTTCCACCACTCCGGATACGCCACCGAATCGGATCCCCGGAAGCGGCGGCGGAGCCGAGGCGAATCCGGAAAGCGTAAAAAGTTGGGTATCGATGAGAAGTTGCGCGGTCGACAAGCCAGTGACGGCGGGCGTGAACAGGAGATTGAAAGTAAGCACCGCGCCAGGTTCCAGAGAGGCTGGCAGTTGTGGCGCGCCTTCCAGGCGGAAAACGCCCCGGGTCTCCGAGATGCCGATGCTGTTAATGGTAGCGGCGGCCGTGCCTTCGTTCTTGATCTCGAAGCGGGTGGTTACCGATTGGCCCACCGGTAGCGGGCTAAACAGAACGGTGCCGGGACTCTGGATGGTGGTCGCCGTCGAACCGTTGTTGTACGAGTAGCTGAGCCTGCTGCCGATCCCGGTGCCGGTCAGGTCAAAAACGTCGTTGCCGATGCGCATCCGGCCGGTGAGCCTCCCCGGCTGGGGTGGTTGGAAAGTGAGCGTGAAGTTCAAAAACTCGTTCGGCGCTAGTGTGAAGGGAAGAAACGGGAGATCGGAAAGGCCAAAGTTGGCACCGGAAACGCTGATGATGTTCACCACACCCGGGGCATTGCCGTTGTTGCGGGCTTGCACGACGTAGCTGATGCGGGCACCGACAGCGGTATCGGGTAACGCTATGTTCTGATTGGGTTGGACGGTGAAGCGATCACCCGCCTCCGGAAGAAACTCGTAGGAGAACGTGGAGCCGGTGCCGGAGCCTTGCAGCTTGATTGTGACCGTGTCCGGGCCGACCTTGATTTCGAGAGAGCCGGTGTCGATGCCGATCTTCTTCGGCGAGTAGCGGATGCCGAACTGGAGATTGGAGTTTCCCGCTAGATTGGTAGGGAGAAGGGGCAGCGAGAACAGTTGGAACGCCTCGCCAGAGAGAGCCACTGACGTGACCGGGCCGGAGCCGCTGCCCCGGTTCAAGATGATGAAGGTAGCGGTAGGGGTGGTGTTGACCGGAACCTCGCCGAACGAAATCGTGCCGCCCGCGGCAATGGGGATAATGTTGCCATTGGCCGATAGGGCGTAGCTGAGGGCCAAGTCTGGCGTGGTGCCGGTGAGATTGAGGAGGATGTTGCCGGCGACGGAGGGAGCGCCCGGGATCAGGGCGGCTTCGGTGTATCCAATAGTGATTTGGGCACCGGCGGCGGCCGTGGAGGTCGGGGTATAAATCGCGTCGAAGGTGAAGGAGCTATTCTGTTGCAGCGTGAGCGGCAGTTGGCCGATGGAGGTGAACGTGAACGCGGTAGAACCGATCAAGGCTGGCGGGGCCGAAAACAGGGCGGAAGTGTTGCCTTGGTAGGTGATCGTGATGCTGACCGGGGTAGGCTTTCCGACTGCGGAAGCGGCCAGATTCAACGTGGCTCCGTTCGGGACGACAAAGACGTTGTTCTGCTGGCGGACCCGGATTTGAATCGGTCCGCTGGTCTGGGCCAGGGCAGGGAGGAGACTGGCGAGCACGAGAAGGCAGGTCTTCATTTGGCGTCGCCTGCCGGAATAAAGAATTCAGCCAAGCCGTTGCGTGTCATCAGAACTGAGAGCGGTTCACCGATGGGAGCGGCAGGGTTCAGCAGGAAAGTTTCCGGGGAGAGGGATTCAAAAGACGAGGGGGTCCAGTCTAGCGGAAGCCGCATGAGCAGCGCTTTATCTAAGGTGCGATAGGAGGAAATTGCGCGGGACGCTTTCATGGCCACGTAAATCGCAGCGTTATCGGGCGTTAGGCGCAGGGCCACCGGATCCTCGATGCCATCCGCGGCGCTCAGGAAAGTGCGTTGGGTGTAGCTATTGCCCGTGTCGCGCAACTCGACAATCTCATTTGTCGTCGAGTCGGCGAGGTAGAGCGTAAGTCCTTCGCTGTCGAAGGTGGCGGCGATGGGGTTGGTTAGCAAAGCTATCTGGACTGGAGCGGTGTCTGAGGTGATGCGGTAGATCCGGCCATTCGCGGTGGTGATGGCTGTCCGTCCATCGTGCGCTGCGGTGAGGAGGAGGGCGTTTTCCGGGAGGTTGGTAACCGCTGACAGTTGCCCGTCGACGAGCCATTGCAGTTGCCGATTGACGGAAGAAAACAAAATCGCGGTGCCGGAATCGCTCGACCACAAGATGCGGTCCACGAAGCTGATGGCGTTTTCGATTGCGATAGCGTCGGCGTTCTGAATATTTCGGGTGAGCCGCGTCTGGTTGCCAGCCACGAGAATCGCATTTCTTTGATCGGGTGCGATGCTGGCGAAGTCAAGATCAGAATAGGACGCAGGGCCAAGATGGGATGCGCCGGTCATGCCGATGATTGGCCGCACGCTGTGGGACGCGGCGTGGAAGATGGATGCCGTGCGAGGGGTCTCGAGCGTTTGTCCGAAGAGCGGCAACGCGGCTAGCGTCAGGAAGCGGAGATTAGCGAGGACCGGCAATGGAAGGACCTCCTGGGATGATGGTGATGGTCGGAGGAATCGGCACGGTGGAGGTGGCCGTCGTTGGAGCTGAACTACCACGCGTCCCCAAGACGATGCCGACAGCGGCGACCGCGCCAACGGCGGCCCAAATGCGCCAATCCTTATATAAAGGTTTCTTTTTTACGGCAAGCTCTTCGGGCGTCCGCATCGAATGCGTTTGCGAGATGGTTACCTTGCCGGTGCGAGTGCC
>JBKJLJ010001011.1:0-2665 GCA_046597015.1 Bryobacteraceae bacterium | reverse complement strand
GTTGGCATGGGGGCGGTGGGGTAAGTATATATAGGTTTGGGGATGGGGGTGGGGGCATGCGACCGGACTTCGCAGGCGGGATTGGGACCGGTTCTGAGTTCTTTAGTGCGTCGGCAGCGCGATCGGTCGATGGGTAAACAGCAACGGCAATTGAAACATTGGGTGAAACACTATTTGGCCGAGTATCGTCATCCGGATAAGCGACGATTCATAATCGCTCGAATGATGACAGAACATAGGTAGGTTTAAAGTTATGATCAGAGATTTTAAAATTTTACTCGCAGGCGCGATGTTGGTTCTTGCCTCGACCGCCGTCGGTGCTTATGCACAAAGTCCGGACGAGAGGAAGACCGACAAAGACAAGACGGCGGGACACATGAGTGGTAAGGACCATACGGGCAAGATGGACAACTTGTCGGTTGCAGACAAAGCCGCCATGATGGACAAAATGACGCTGAAGGAGCATATCGCGTTCATGAAAATGACTGGACAAGACATGCCGAAGATGACCGAGAAGGAGCACATGGATATGATGGGCAAAATGTCTGCCCAAGAAAAGGCCGATGCCTATGACAAAATGCCCATGGAAAAGCGGTCGACTATGATGCGGAAACATCATACGATGAAGGGCGATAGGACGGACAAAAGCCACGATAGGAAGGACAAAAATCCCGATCGAACGGACCGCACTCCGAAGAACTAGCTAACTGCGTCCGAAATCGTCCCTCCTAGGAACTAGATGCTTTAGTGGGGACAAGCAATCTATAGCGTTAGTTCTGGCAGGTAGGAGCCGAGTCGCGAACAGAGAAGGGGAAAGGATTCGCGGGATGTATTCCCGTCGCTGCCCACAAGATACTCTGCTCGCCGATCACGACCCGGCTCAACTACCTATCGAAGGGTACGTTGGGGAAGCAGAAAGTTGGAGGGAGATTTCTGATGGCGAGCACAGTTTGGAGTGGACATCTGACGTTCGGATTGGTCTCTTTCCCCGTCCAGATGGTAACGGCGGCTCGCCGGAAGGCAGTCGACCTCGACATGCTCCACGCCACGGACCACTCGCGGATCCGGCAAGTATTGTACTGCCAGAAGGAAGATAAGCCGCTAGAACGGAGTGAAATAGTTAAGGGCTTTCAGTACGAAAAGGATCGCTATGTGGTGATAGACCCCACAGACCTCGCTGCAATCAAACCGAAGAGCGCGAAGGTGATGGAAATCCTGGAATTTGTCAACGCAGCGGAAGTTGATCCGATTCTCTTCGACACCTCTTACTATTTATTGCCGTCGGAAGGCGGTGAGAAGCCCTATACTCTGCTCTACATCGCGATGCACAGCACGAATTATCTCGCTCTAGCCAAGATGACGATGCATGAGCGGGAATATACGGTGGTGGTTCGTTGCGGAAGCCGGGGGTTGATTCTGCATACGATGTTCTACGCTGACGAACTGCGGGAGGAGCAGGCGTTTCGTACCGAACCTAAGCTGGTGGTGCAGAAGGAGCTGACTCTCGCCAAGGCGTTGATTGAAAATCTCTCTTCCCCCTTCGACCCCAGCAAGTATCAAGACAACTACCGGATTCAGTTCGAGCAGTTGGTGCAAGCCAAGATCAAGGGCAAGAAGATTGTCCGGGCTCCGGAGTCCGCCGCATCGCCGGTGATCGACATTATGGAGGCGCTGAAGAAGAGCCTTGCCAAAAAGGGGCAAGCCCAACTCGCCGCACCGGAACGCAAAGCGTCTCCCGCGAAGGCCGATGCGAAGAAGAAGGCGAAAGCCAGCTAGTGTGATGCATGGTCCGGCCCATCGCAACCCTTCTACTTCGCCGGATCGCCTTGGGCAGCCTTTTCCTTGTCCCCGCCATTCGCGGCAGCAATTCCAGCGAGAAGCTTCCTGGAGACGACGGACCGAGGTTTTTGGACGATGACATCTTCCGCGGTGGCGAAGCGATCCTGATGTTTGATCAGCAGCCAGGAAGACTTGCTGCCGCCGGCAAATTTTCCGTTAGTCTTTACCAGCACCCAGGAACCGCGCAGTTTTTTCCCCTTCAAGGAGAATTTTACTTCGCCCTTCTCCAGGCCCTGGTCCACATCCACTTCCGGTATCCAGGTCCCCTGATCCCAAATCATCACCGTTCCGCCGCCATACTCTCCTTCCGGAATCACGCCTTCAAAGTGCCCGTACTCCACGGGATGGTCTTCCACCTGCATCGCCAGCCGCTTCACCGATGGATCGAGCGACGGCCCCTTGGGAACAGCCCAGGAGAGCAGAACGCCGCCCCACTCCAGGCGAAAATCATAGTGCAGTCGGGTGGCTTGATGTTTTTGAACGACAAAGCTCAAACTCTCCGCCGTGGCCGAACTTGTTTTACCCTCCGGCTCGGGACTTACTTTGAAATCTCTCTTTTCCTGATATTTTTCCAGAGACATGCTTCTTAGATGAGCATTTTTTGGGCCAACCATCTTTTCGGAACAATTGGGCGCGGGAAACAATCCTCCCTTCAAAAGCCCATGTCGACCTTGGATACACTTCCCATTCAACCTCCCTACCTGCCGATGGAGGCGAAAAGCGTAGCCGCGATTCCGAAAGGCGAGCAGTGGCAGTACGAACCGAAGTGGGACGGTTTTCGTTGCGTGGCGTTTCGGGACGGCACCACCGTGGAGCTCCAGTCGAA
>JBKJLJ010000987.1:0-7345 GCA_046597015.1 Bryobacteraceae bacterium | reverse complement strand
GCCAACATCGTGTTGTAGCGCACCCGCAGCGCCCGCGTGTTGTTGCTATCGCCTTCCGTATAGATCTGCTCAAACTCAGCCAACGGAACCGCCGACGGGTTCGCCAGCCCTTTCCGCCACCGAGTCAATACATGCAGGTTCAACTGCCCCTGCCGCACCAGCTCCTCAATCTCCGGATTCGACAACCCCTTGGCGTCCACCGTCGCTTTCTGATACTCCGCATCCTGCGTCTGAAAAAACGCGACCATCTCCGCATGCCGCCGCTTCCGATACTCGTCCTGCGCCGCCCGGATCTTCGCGAGCCTCTCTGCGTATACCGTCGGCTCCGCGGCCTTGCCTAACACGGGCAACTCCTCCGGCTCCCGCAAATTTGAAAAAATCGAATAGAGCGAATAGTAGTCCTTCGTCGGAATCGGGTCGTACTTGTGGTCATGGCACCGCGCACACGCCACCGTCAATCCCAGCATCCCCCGCGTCGCCGCATCAATCCGATCGTCCACCGTCTCCGGCTGGCTCTTCGGAAACTCCCGCCCCAGCCGAATGAATCCCAGCGCCGCCAATTGCTTCTTGTCCACATTAGGAACCCGGTCCGCCGCCAGTTGATACAGCAAAAACTGGTCATACGGCATGTCCGCGTTCAACGCCGAAATCACCCAATCCCGATACGTGTAACTCCACGGATACCGCTGCCCCGCATTCACGGAATCGTTCACTGAATCGGCGTATCGCGCTACATCCAGCCAATGCCGGCCCCATCGTTCCCCGTAATGCGGCGAAGCCAACAACCGATCCACCAACTTGCCGTAAGCATCCGGCGATCGGTCCGCCACAAAGGCTTCCGTCTCCGCCGCCGTCGGGGCCAATCCTGTCACGTCTATACTTACCCGCCGAATCAACGTCCGCCGGTCTGCCTCGGCCGACATCGCCAGGCCCTTCTCCGCCAAACCCTTCTTGACGAAGTCGTCAATACTGCCGGGCTGCCGTACCGGCTTCTGTAAGGACCATAACGTCTTCCCCGCCTTCGCCCGCACCGGTGCCGCGTCCACCGGCATCACCGCCCCATCTTTCACCCAGCGCTCAAAATCCGCCACCACCTCTTTGCTCAGCCCCGGCCCCGGCGGCATCTGCAAACTCTTATCCGTCCGCCGAATCGACCGAATCAGCACGCTGCCATCCGCATCGCCCGCCACCAACACCGGCCCCGAGTTGCCGCCACGCTGCAGCGCCGCCGCCGAATCCAGGCGCAGACCGCCCTGAATAGCCGCCGCCCCCGCGCTATGGCAGCCGTAACAGCGCGCCACCAACACCGGTCGAATCTTCGTTTCGAAATGATCAAGCGCCGGCGACTGTGCCAACGCAACGCCCGCCCAACACAAGGCTAAAATTTCACTACGCGCCCGCATGCCCTGAATTGTTTCACAATTCAGCCCGGCGTTTCTCCCGCACCGCCTCCCGATAACTCTTCGCCAACCGCGCCGTAATCGTTGCCATGTCCCAGTTCTCTACCACCTCGGCCCGCGCCCGCGCCGCCAATGCCGCCGCCCCGTTCTGGTCCTCCAACAACTGCAATATCTTCTCCACAAAAGCCTGCGGTTCATCAGCCAGCAGACAGGTCTCCCCATCCCCCTCCGCCAATCCTTCCGCCCCTACAGTCGTCGACACCACCGGCATCCCCGCCGCATAAGCTTCGAGCAACTTCACCCGCACCCCCGACCCCGTCAGAATCGGGCATATGAACACCGCATACCGTGCCAACGCCTCGCGAACATCATCCACGAAGCCGATCATCTCAATATGTCCCACCTCCGGCAACGAGTGCCGCGGCGGCGCGTCACTGCCGATAATCACCAGCTTCACACTCGGCCGCGCCGCCACCAAACCTGGCCATACCTGCTGTAAAAACCAGGTCAACGCCTCCCGGTTCGGGATGTGACGAAACGAACCCAAAAATAGCAGCGTCTCCGGTTCCCGGCCCTCCGGCTGATATCGATACCGACTCGTATCGATTCCAGCCCGTAGCCCCGATTGCATCTTTCCCCGCAGCTCCGGCGCAAATTCGCCCAGGTACTCCTCGTTTGCCCGGCTGCACATTTGCACCCGATCCATCTTCGGCAACATCGTCAGCTCGTACCGCAACGCCCGCAAATACTCGTAAGCCGCCGATACCTTCCCCAATGGATTCCCCGGCTTCGCCAGGCTCCGCCCAATCGATTGGAAGTACACGTCGTGCTCGAACAGGATGTTCACAATCTGCCCGAACTCCTCCGCGTACTGCCCCATATTCGTATACTCGATCTGCAACACGTCCACCCGATGCAGCAATATCGTCCGATGAATCGCCCACCGCAGATCATCGTTCGCAAACTCCCGCACCGCAAACGGCGTCAACGAACCAAACCCCTTCGGCCTGCCCTCCATCCGCACGAAATACTCCGCCGTCGCGCACACCTCGCTCAACGGTTCATGCGCGCCCCGCTGCCACTCCTCGTCCAGCAGCACAATCAAATGCACCGGCACATGCTTCACCAGCTCATACAGCGTCTGCGACATGAACACGGCCCCGCCATGGATCGGCGGCAGAATCGGATACGGCGAAAGGAATAGAGTCCGCGGCCGCTCCGGATCGGCCTCCAGCTTCTCAAACCGGTCTAAGAAGTAGCCCGGCAACGGCCGGCGAAACGCCTCCGTGTCGGTCACGGCCGCCAGATCAAACGCCCGCGCCCGCGCCCGCATCGCCTCGGGCAACTGCACAAACGCCCGCCACAACGCCATCGGATTCGGCCGCTCGAACGACTCCCCAAACAGCACGCTCAAAAACGCCCCGGCCCACGAGTAGGCGAAGTGCTCACTCAACCGCGGCCACTCGTGGATGTTTTTCCAACAGAACAACAGGAAGTTCTTCTTCAGAATCGATTCAATATAGGCTGCCGAAAACTTCTTCCCAATCGTCCCTCGATGCTCATGAAACACGCGGCTCGCCGGCTGGTACAGCACTTTCCAACCCCGCTTCCAAGCCATCATGCCCAGGTCCGTGTCTTCCAGATAGAAAGGTTTCAGCAGTTCATCGAACCCACCCAACTGCAGGAACTTCCGCCGATCAAACGCACAGCTGCCGCCGCCGCCGTAGAAGCACGGGAACAGCCGGTCCACGCGCTCGTCAATCCGATGCCGCACCCGCATCCCGCCGTTCTCCCACCACGCCTGCGTCAACCCCGTCTCTTCCCGCAGCTTCTCCGGATCGCTGAAGAAGATCTGGCACGATACCGCAAAAACCTTTTCGTCCGTGAACCCCGCCAGCAGCGGCTCGAGAAAATCCGCCGCCACCCGCATGTCGCTATTCAGCAGCACGACAATGTCGTTCGTCGCCGCCCGAAACCCCGCGTTCGAACCCCCGCCAAACCCTAAATTCGTCGCGTTCCGAATCACCCGCACCGCCGGAAATCGTTCCGCCAGAAACTCAGCCGACCCATCTGTACTCGCATCGTCCACGACGATTACTTCGTTCCCCCGCGCTGCCGCAATCACGCTCGGCAAATACCTCTCCAGCAGGTCTCGCCCGTTCCAATTCGGAATCACGATGCTCGCCTTCGTCACGTCCGGCCGCACGTCCGCCGCCAGCGCCTTCCTGCCCCGCAGCCGCACCCAGACGTCGGTCAGCAATAGCCCCACCGCGGGCACCCCAATCAGCACCGGCGAGGCCACAAGTAGCGGTAAATTGCGCCCCAGGCGCTGCCAGAACCCCATCACTTAGACCGTCGGCCCCACCCCGAATCGCCGGCCCAACCGCATCCACTTCGACGCGCCCACCTCCGTCAACTGCTCCCGCAACGCCGCAACCTCCCGGTCCAACCCCTGCGCCCACAACGTCCGCTCCACCATCAACGCCTCCGTCTCTTCCGCCCGCTGCAGGCACTCCTCATACTGCGCACGCACCCCCGCTAACGCCTCGCTCCACTCCTCTTCCTTCGCCTGTCCCCAAGCAATCGCCCCGGCCTTTTCTCCTTCAATCCGCGCAATCTCCGCCTCGTAGCCAGCTACCGCCTCCCGCCCCAACCGCTGTTGCTTCTCGATCTCTTCCTGCAACTCCTCAATCCGCGCGTGGGCCACCTTCAGATTCGCGTTCACCGTCTGCGCCCAGCCGTTCGCCGCCTTCAACTCCTCCACCGTCCCATCGTGGACCCGCAACAACTCCTGATGCGCCGTCTGCTCCTTCGCGATCCACCCGTCCTTCGTTGCCAACTCCGCCGTCAGCCGATGAATATGGAGCTCCCTTTCCCGGAGCACGTTCGCCGAAGTAGGCACGTACAAGTACGCTGGGGCCCCCGTCTGCATCTCGTTCGCGCACACTGCTAAAAAGAAGTGCGATTCCGCCGCCGTCCCCACCCGGCCCTCCATCTTTACCTCGGCCCCGCTCGCCCCCGCCTCCGGCTGAAACACGATGCTATCCGCATGGTTCTCGAGGAACATCGAAACGTGCGGAAACACCTCCCCCAATGCCCCCCGAAACTCCTCAATCTCAAACTCGTGCGTGTGGAACGGATTCGGCCCGGACTGCTCCCGCGACTCCGCATAGTAGAGCTTATTCGGCGTCGAAACTACCAACTGCCCGCCCGGAGCCAATACCCGTCGAGCCTCCGTCAGCAGTTGCTGCCAGTTCTCCAAATGCTCAATCACCTCAAAAGCCACGACCAAGTCGAAGCTGGCGTTCGCAAACGGCATCGCCGTCGCGGATCCCACCTCGTACCGCGCGTTCGAACGCCCATAGTGCTCCTGCGCATACTCCACCGCCTCCGCACTCACGTCAATCCCCGTCGCCTCACGCGCCGTCTGGGCCAGCTCCGCCGTGCCATACCCCGCCCCGCAGCCCACATCCAACACCCGCTTCCGCCGCGCCAACCGCGCCGCAAACGTGTACCGCGAAATATGCTCGTTCCACAGGTCCACGTCCACCAGACCCGGAATCACCCGCTCCCCCGTAAACTCAGTGCTCATGGGGAACCGTCTCCTTCGCGCCCAATCGCGAATTCACCTCCACCTTACACGGCAAATGCAGGTACCCATAAACCTGCCCCTCGCCGTGGCCCATCTGCAGGGTCAACGCGTTATCAATCCAGTCGCACATCTTATAGTGCGTCAGGTTCCCATCCGCTATCGCCGGCGATAGCGAGAACGAGGCCGGATACAACTCCGGCATCGCCACGTGAAAATCCACCGTAATCGTATCCCCCGGCCACAACTCCCCTAGCTGATGTCCCTCCCGCAACGTATTGGTCCCCGCAAAATCCACGCCGAGATGGTTGCGCATCATAAACCCCACGTTCGGGTTCGGCACCGCCTCCGTCGCCCGCGCGCTGATCCGGATTACCACCTGCGATCCCGGCTCCATCAAATGCAGCTTCCGCCCTTCCTCGTCCATCACCACGATGCCGATAATTTTCGCCCGGCCGTCTCCGTACCGATGGTCCACGTTTGGAATGGATTCCACCACCTCCGGCGCCACACTCGCCCCCACCGGCTGCTCTCCCGCTCGCACCCCCAACTCCAAAAACCGCGAATCCTTCTCCACCATATACGCCAAGTATTGCGAAACAACGTTCTCCGTCTCTCCAATCGCCCGGATCACCCCGTTTTCCAGCCACATCGTCCGATCCCCGATCGCCTTCACATCCCCAATCGCGTGGGAGACAAACAAAATCGTCACGCCCCTTTTCCGCAGCTCATGCACCTTCCGCATACACCGTTGCCGAAAGTAGATGTCGCCCACCGCCAACGCCTCGTCCACCAGCAAAATGTCCGGGTCCACATGGATCGCCACCGAAAACGCCAGCCGAACCGCCATCCCGCTCGAATACGTCTTCACCGGCTGGTCAATAAACTGTCCAATCTCGGCAAACGCCTCAATCTCGGCATACCGCGCGTCAATCTCCGCCGTCGATAAACCCAGAATCGCCGCGTTCAGGTAAACGTTCTCTTTCCCCGAGAACTCCGGATTAAATCCCGAACCGAGCTCCAACAACGCCGACACCCGTCCGTTCACCACCGCACTCCCGGAACTCGGCTGCAAAATACCAGCCACCATCTGCAGCAGCGTCGACTTTCCCGACCCGTTCTCGCCAATAATGCAAAACGTCTCGCCCTTCTTCACGTCGAAGGACACATCCCGCACCGCCCAAAAGTCGCGATGGAACGAGACACGGTTGAACGTGGCCAACTCTTTCAAACGCTGGCCCGGCGATTCGTAAATAGGGTAACTCTTCGAAACCCCCTGAAAATCAATCACTTTCATGATGTGCTATATAGCATTAAAGGAGACGGCGTATTGACATTGGTCGCTCGGTTGCCTAACCTGGAAAGGTTGCCGCTGTAGCTCAGGTGGTTAGAGCGACGGTCTCATAATCCGTAGGTCGTAGGTTCGAGTCCTACCGGCGGCACCAAACCCTTCGTTTTCTAATCGAAGTTGTCCCCCGTAATGACGGCGTAGATTCGATCCAAATCAGCCTGCGAGTAGTAGTCGATTTCGATCCTGCCCTTCCCGGGTGCCTTCTCCAGGATTCTCACCCTGGTGCCCAGCGCTCCCTCCAATTCCCCAATCGCAGCCTTCACATTGGGGTCAATCGGCGCAGGCTCTTCCACTTTCTTTGGTTCTGCGGGCTTCGTCAGCTTCTGAACCATCTGCTCTACTTGGCGCACCGAGAGGCCCTGCCCCGCCGCTTGGGCCGCGACCTCGCGCTGTAGTTCATCCGTCGGCAGACCAACAATCGCCCGCGCGTGGCCCATCGAAAGCCGACGTTCCGCCACCAGCAACTGCACCTCAACCGGCAACCGGAGCAACCGGAGCATGTTGGTGATCGTGGTCCGATCCTTGCCCGTCCGCTTGCCAATCTCTTCGTGGCTCAGGCCCAGATCATTCGCCAACCGTTCAAACGCCACCGCCACTTCGATCGGGTTCAAATCTTCCCGCTGAATGTTTTCAATCAGCGCTACTTCCAACACCCGGTCGTCGTCGATATCGGCCACCACGACGGGCACCTCTTTCAGACCGGCCAGCCGCGACGCACGCCACCTCCGCTCGCCCGCAATGAGATGATACCTATCCCCAATCTTCCGGACGATCAGCGGTTGGATGATTCCATTCGCCTGAATCGAAGCAGCCAACTCCTGCAGCCGAACAGTGTCAAACACCGTCCGCGGCTGGCTAGGATTCGGCTCAATCTGTTCGATGAGCAGTTTAGTAGTCGGCCCTGGCTCTGGCGCCGCGACCGGAGCCGCCGAAACGGGCGGCGGCGCGGACTGCACCGGAGCCGCCGGGCGAGCCGGAAGCAGCGAAGAAAGACCTTTACCCAGC
>JBKJLJ010000941.1:0-4317 GCA_046597015.1 Bryobacteraceae bacterium | reverse complement strand
GCTATACAGCACCAGGGCGCTGGCCCCGGAGGCAGGCTGTGGCTTCGGGAAGGGGGGTTATTCTGGACAGGCGCTAAATAACAGGCAACATCCGCCGTACACGGGCTGCTCATGCAGCGGAAGCCGATTGCGCCGTCGCGGCTATGCCCAATCAGCGTACGCAGCAGGGTCGGCCCAAGTCACTTTGACAACCGGGCGAGCGGGGAAGCCGAGTTGTTCGTTCCAGAAAGATGGTGGTTCCGCGGTGGGATGGGCCGCCAAGAAGAGGATGTTGGTGAGTTTTTGGGAGCGTTGCCTTCAGCCATCGACAGGCTGGTGAGGGCTCCGGTGATTGCGGTGCCGGCGGGTGGGGGATATGGCGCGGTGTTCAAAGGCCTGGCTGCGCTACTGGCATGCTGACAAGCTGCGGCATCGTGACCGTGATCAACATCAACAATGGCTTTGGCTGGGCTTATGAGGCCAGCCTGATTTACCGCCGGTAGACGCGGAAAGGCCCCGCTACTCTGGCGAGGAGCGGGGCCTTTCCGGGTTAAGGATGCTTACTGCTGGCTTTCGATGCGGAGGGCGTTGCCATCCTTATCGGCCAGGGTAAAGATCAGTTTAATTTCGCCCTTGTTTTCGCCCTTGAGGATTGAGATCGCCGGAACGATGAACTCGGCCTTAGTCTGACCAGCGCGGATCACGAAGTCAGCCGTACGGCCGCCGGAACTGAAGCGGACCTCGGCTTCGTCTTCCTGATCGTCACGGTTGAAGAGTAGCGTTACGCGGCCGTAGACATCGTAAGGCAGCGAGCTGGAAAGCTCGTAGCTTACAGCGTCGGAGGCGCCGTCCGAGATCCGCGAATTCACGGGGACACTCGCGATGGTGGGGCTACCCACAGGGAGCACCTGCATGGAGCAGGAGCGGCTCACGGTGTTCAACGCCGCATCGCGAACCTGCAACGTGAAGTTGTAGGTACCGAAATGGAACGGAGCACCCGAGATCAATCCGCCCGACGTCAGTGTCAACGGACGGGGGAGTTCCCCGGCGGTGAGCGAGTACGTGAAGGGCGAAGTGCCGCCGGTGGAGGCCAGCGTGGTGGAGTACGGCGCGACTATGATGGCGCTCGGCAGAGGACAGGTGGTCGTCAGCGAGAGCGCGGCAGGGGTCGGCGGCGGGGTAGGAGGAGGCACGAAGGTCGCGATGTTCAGCGAACATGCCGTGCTCGAACTCCGATTGGCGGCGTCGGTGACGGTCAACGTGAACGGGAAGTGGCCCGAAGCGGTTGGGGTGCCCGAGATAACGCCGGCCGATGACAAAGTCACGCCGGCAGGCAGGAGGCCGCTCAGCGAGAAGCTCAACGGCGCAGTGCCGCCGCTGGCCACCATTGTCTGCGAGTAGGCAGAGGTCTGAGTCCCGCCGGGCAGCGGACAAGCCGTAGTGACGGTGGGAGCCGGGACGACGGGCGCCGGGTTGGTAACCGTGATGGAGCAGGCAAGCGTTCCAGTGCGGCTACCGGTATCGGTAACCTGCAACGTGAACGACGACGCTCCAGCCGTGGAAGCCGTGCCGGAAAGTGCGCCGGTGGAAGCCAACGTAAGGCCAGCCGGGAGCGAACCCGACAGAACCGAATAGGTCAACGTACCGGAACCGCCAGTGGCGGAGAGGAGCTGGTTATAAGCGGAGCCGGTGGTTGCGCCGCCGAGCGGGCAGGAGGTGATGGACGGATTCGGAATGACCACGGGCGGGACCGTCGTTCCAATCGTGATGGAGCAAGCCAAGGTGGCGGTGCCACTGAGGTTAGTCGCCACGACGTTGAAAGGATAGACTCCGGGGTGGAGCACGGGGGTTCCCGACAGCAGGCCGGTGCTATTGAGAGTGAGGCCGTTAGGCAGAGGGCCACCCGACGGTGCGTAGGAGATCGCACTAGTTCCCGTCGCCACGATATTCTGACTGTAGGCGATGTTCAGAGTACCAACTGGGACCGGGCACGCGGTCGAGAACACCGGAACCACCGGGGGCGGATCCTGAACGGTGAGTAGGCAATGATTCACGGCGGTGGCCGAGTGATCACTGTTGCTGGCGGTCAAGGTAATGGGGTAGTTCCCCCTCCGAGTGGGCGTGCCTAAAAGAACGCTATTGATGATGCCCATCCCAGGCGGCAGAGTGCCGAACGAGAGATACACATTGACCGTACCCGGGAGGAGAGTGACGATCGGAGCGTTTACCGGAACTCCAAAAGTGACGGGCGCGGGGCAAGTGATATTGTGGACATCACTGGTTGTGGCGATACCGCCCGAGCCGGTCAAGCCGCCGATGATGGCGTTGCGGCCACCGGAATCGGTGGCGATAATCTGCAAGCCACCCAAGTTGCCACTGAATGTACTGTGGCAGGGGCCGGAGCTGATATTCGCGTTCGTCACGGTGGGAAATACGGTGACTCCGTAGGGGGTGAAGGTTAGGGGCGTGCTGCAATTTGACGTTTCCACGATTCCGGGAATCAAGGTGGTTAGCCAGCCGTAGGCCGAACTGCCGGAACCGTGGGCCATTACGCCGCCGCCGGTGACCACATAGTTATTGATAGCGATGGCATTCGCGGATAATGCCGCCCCTTCCGAGCTATCGAGATTATTGCTGGCGCCCGTGCCGGAAAACCAGATCATCTTCGGATTTACGGTGCCGGCTGCAAGTGCGGCGAAAAATGCGTTAATGTTGGCCGGGCCATCGTAGTAGGCGACCGTCAGGCCGGCCCGTTCCGCAGCGGAACCGATGGCAGCGCCGGCGTTGCTACCGGGAAATGAAGGTGCCGTAATTGCAGCACCTAGGGCCACTATGTCAACGGTGATCGTACCGGGGCGAGTGCTTTGGCTAGAGACGCTTTTGATAGCATTTTCGATGTAGAGCCAACCATCAATGTTGGTAGTGCCCGAGCGGCTACCGTGGTCCGTTAAGTCATCCCCGCCCAAAAGAACCGGGCCTCCGGCCCAGAGCGAGGTGGTGACCATAGCTACTAGCATGCCCGTGGCCAGCCGTTTGCTCCATTTCATCATTTTATCTCCTTGTCACAAGAGTGCATCAGACATAGCCGCGCGTTACATACTCCTGTGGGCTTATGCAGAATACTCTACATCTCAAAATGAAGCAAGGACTAGATTGGCTACATCACGTTAGTAAGGTCGACTTAAAAACCGAAACGCGGTTGTGATGATCCGTAGACCGAGCGATTCCCCTGCCATTGCACCCGGAGACATCGGAAACTGATTATGCCCGAATTATCCACAACGATGGCATTGGTACGCTTTTAGAACCATTGAGGAACTTACCCGTAAGTTGCTGATAATACGAGAGACCAGATATGGAGAAAACGGCGCCATTGCGGGAATAATACGCGTGGAGTTCCTCTCCCTTTTGTGCCGTGCCATCGCGGCCTGGACGCTTTTACGGAACTCGCGCACAACGGACACGCTCCGGGACGGCGAGATTTATTGGTTGAGCAATCAAGTCGCCACCTTTATTCGGGAGGGTTCCGGTGTAAGCTAGAAGACCGATGCAACGAATTGGGATCTTGATGGGACTTCTGCTGGGTGCGATGCAGGCGCAGGTGCGCCCATTGCACACGCGGGATTTGACGCGTTTGAGTCAGGTGCAGGTGGGCGCTCAGCTTGTAAAGAGCGACATCATCTTCATCCCGGTAGGGGCGGTGGAGACGAATGGGATCCAGCCCAGTGGGCGGGACTATGTCTGGCCGCTCGCCTACGCGATGGCAATGGCCGAAGAGACCGGCGGGCTGTACATGCCGGGCCTCGTGTGGTCTTACCCCGGAACGACGACTATCGCGCCGTCGACGGTCTATCTAAGCCCGCAGGCGGGGACGGCGTTCTTGAAAGACCTGGCGCATTCGCTGCTCAAACAGGGCTTTCGGCGGCAAGTCTACCTCTCGGCCAGCCATGGCCCTGCGCCGCTGACGGTGGGGACGCTGGTGCGCGAGTTCTTCGAAGAGACCCACGTTCCGATTTTGTACATCAACATGGACACCTACCTCCCGCGGTTGCAGTTGGCCGCAGATGCCCGGTCCAAGACGATGTACGGCGCTCATGCCATGACGGGACGTTTAGAAGACTTGGCGCTGGCAGGTGAGTATGGAGAAAAAGAGTCGCACGCGGCGGGGCCGTTGCCGGTGAACGAGGGGCTGGCTACATTAGGCAGGCTGGGCTTTGCGGGGAGCTTGAGCTTAGGTTCGTGGGTGGCTGACGTGATGGCGCACGGCGGAAGCGAAGCCTTGCCGAAAACGGCGGTGGAGCGGGTGGCGTGGGGGAAAGAGGGCGAAGAGCAGGTGCG
>JBKJLJ010000855.1:0-4189 GCA_046597015.1 Bryobacteraceae bacterium | reverse complement strand
ATCCGGCCGCACCCCCGGCTCAAAAGCCTTCGGAGCCCGAAACCGCCGCTTCACCGGTGGCTCCAGCATCTTCAGGAAAAACCGCCAAACCCACCCATAATGCGGCTCCCGGTCCTGCACCCCCACCTTCTCCGCCCCGTTCATTGCCGCGTCCATCGCGAACAAATACTGCTCCACCGTCAACCGCATGTGGTCCAAAATCTCCACGGCGCTCCAAGCCCCCACCGCCGGCCGCTCCAGCATTTGCTGCGGCGTCATCTGCTCAGCCAGCGCTAAGCCCCCAGCCTTCACAGACTCGATCTGCCGCCGGTAATCTTCCAACACCCCAGGCAACATCCCGTTCGTCATCTGGGCCCCTGATGCTTCTCCGCACCCCGTTCCATATACTCAATCTCCCACAGCAGCCCCTGCGAAGACATCCGGGCTTCAAAAATCAGCCGAAACGTGGCAAACGCCAAAAAGCACGCCCCGCCTAACCCCATCGTGATCGGCATCCAACTCAGTCGCTGGACGAACACCGACGCAATCCCAATCGCCACGCTGGTACCGACGAACATTCCCGCCGCCAAGTACAGCACCTGCATCACCTGCACGAGCAACCGCGCCCGTCGACCCAGAATCTCCACCTGCCCCAGCAGCATCTGCTTCCGTTCCGGATTGATATGCGTCTCATGCGCCGGATCGAAGTCATTCTCGAGCAACTCCGAGATCTTCCGAATCCGATCGATGCACCGGCCCAGGCGGGTCGATGTCGACAAGATGAAGGTACCGGTCGCCGAAAGCAACAGGGCTGGCGTAATCATCGAAGTGAGTACGGCCAGCCCCGCCGACAGCGTGAAGAACTCCGGATTGTTCAAAAACGGAGGAAAAGGAAGCACCCTTATAGGTTAGTCGTTCTTCTTCTCTATCCGCATCCTTTGGATCATCGGACCAACGATATTCTCCGTCTCTACCGTGTAGTCAGCCGGTAGTTCGAACAACATCCGCGCAGGTTCGCCCTTCCGCAGATTCGTCAGTTTGTAGGTGGTCTCCCCGGTCTGCGGATCCTTCCGCGACGTCATCACCACAGTCTTCAACTCCGTCGACATCCAACGCTCGCTCAACGTCACCATCGGCAGTTCATTGCCCACCGCCCCCGCCGGAATCGTCACGCTCGTCCGCGTCCCTTCGGCCTCCGTGCCCTCGATCATTCGTTTCCCCAACGGTTCGGTCCTCGTCTCAAACTTGCTCATCTGGCCGCTCGGAAGCGGCATTGCCGATGGCCCTTCCCGTTTGAAAAACATGACGTTCTTCCCCGCACCCGCTTCGCCGCCCATGTCCGGCATCATCATCTTCCGAGCCGTCTTCCTCTGGTTCTCGAGGACCCATTCCACCTTCGCCACCGGGTCATGGATAAACGTTACCGGCCCCATCTCCCGCCTCGTCCTACCTTCGCCATCCCGGGCGTAGACTTCCGTCCGTTTCGACACAATCCGGTTCCCGTCCGCCAACTGCTGAACACTCTCCGTCACAAACTCCCCGGAGAAAGGGGCGCCCTTGACGAGCGACATCTCCACCGCCATCCCCGTATCGCTCGTAACCGTGAAAACGTCCATCGGCATCGCGCCTGTCGGAGGTGTACCCATATGGCGAATCTCAATCCGTTCCCGCGTCACTACCGTTGGCGGAGCCTGCGCCATCGCCACGGCACCCGCGCCCATTACCACTGCAACTAGCTTCTTCATACTCATTAGTCTCCTCAAATCTGGCGTTACTGTATCGACGAAACCAGGCGCATCCCGCGCACCGTTCCGTCCTCCCCCAACAACAATTCCACTGGTGCCGGCTCGCTCCATCGGCCGCGTCCCACCGGCATTCCATAACTCGCTAAAGTCGCCCGCGGCACCTGCGCCCGAACGATACTTCCCCGTTCAATCGGCTCCACCGCCTGCCATGCCCCTACCGCCACGAACGGTGCCGGCGCCACTCGCTTCGGCGTCACCACGCGCGGCTTAACCACGGCAGCCTTCTTGACCACCGGCGCAACTGGCACCACTACCGCCGCCACCATCTCAGGAACAGGGGCGATTACAGGAGGAGGAACCGTCACCGGACGCCAAAGAATGAGCAATGCAGCAGCCGCAGCCAAAGGTGCCGACCACCACATCCGCCGTTCCCAACGCCGGCGCCGTAACTTCCCGAGCAGCGCCGTCTCCAAACCCGCTGGCGCCATCCGCTGCCGCTCTTCCTTCGCCCATTCCCGCAGTTGTTCGTCCATTACACTACTCTCCTCGCCGCCGGAGCCAACCGCTCCGCCAGCATCGCCTTCGCCCGATGCAACCGCGACCGAATCGTTCCTTCGGGAACCTCCGCGATTCGCGCCGCCTCGCCGTAAGTCATCTCCTCCACCACGCACAACGCCAACACTTCCCGATACGCCGGCGGCAGCGTCGGAATCAACGCTCGCAACTGCGCCCGCAAATCAGCACTCTCGAACTCCTCGCGCGGATCCACCATCGGCCCTTCCTCATCCTCGCCCATCGCCTCGTAGCGGCGTTCCACCGCCAGCTGTTTCAACACCTGCCGCCGGGCCACCGCATAGAGCCAACTCATCACGCTGCCCCGCTCCGCGCTCAACCCGCTCCCCTGCCGCATCAGTGCCAGGAATACCTCCTGCGTCACCTCGCTCGCCGATTCAGCCGAACCCGTCATCTGAAACGCATACCGATAGATCGCCCCCTGCCGCCTCCGATAAACCACCGTAAACGCCCCTTCGTCGCCTTTTGCAAGGGCGGGGAGGAGTTCTTCGTCGGTCCGGTTCACCATAGGCTGCTGTAGCTATATGCCCCCCGCCGCTCCGGCAGTTCCAAATACTTTTACCCTAAGGACCGCATCACCGCCCGCCGAATCGGATCCGGCAAATCGTAGTCCCCAAATCGCGCCACCGAACACCACGCCGTCCCCCGCACCTCCGACGAACCCGCCACCATCGACTGTGCCGCCCGAAACCGAAAGATCAAATCATGGTGCAGATGGTATGGCTCCTTCTTCCGCCCCGGAATCCCGTGAACATCCAGCCCCACCAACGCGGGCGTCACCCCCGTGTCGAGAATCACCCCCGTCTCCTCTACCGCCTCCCGAGACGCGCTGCCGGCTAACGTCACGTCGATCTCCGCTTCCACATGCCCACCCGGCAACAGCCATCGATCCAAACGCCGATGATGCACGAGCAGTACCGAAGCCTCCGTCGGATGCATCACGCAAGCCGTCGCCGTCACGTGCCCCGGCGCAAACTGGTTCCGCGCAAAAGGGTACGGCGTCTCCCGCAACAGGTGCAGAATCAACTCCCGGCTCTTCCGCGCCTCCCCGTCTGATTCTTCCCGCCAACCCTTCACCAGCGTTTGAACCGTCAATGGCTCCAGCACCCTACAGGTTCCTCTTCAAAAAGTTAATGATCTGGTAGCCGTCCATAAACTTGAATGGCGATTCGCCCATCGTGTAGTGGCCGCATGGCAATTCCACTACCTTATGCGGAATCTTATGGTCCGCGATCGCCCCCACGATCTGGCGGCTAAACTCCGGCAAAAACGTCGTATCGTACTTCGTATAGATGAATAGGTTCTTCTTATGCCGGTGCTCCGCATAGTGCCGCAGATAATTCATCGGGCTAATCGCCCCCCACAAATCCCGCAGCCGATCCCTGTCCAAATGCTCCTCCAAACCCTGCTTGACGTGAATCGTCGACAGCCCCGTCCACACCACATCGGCGACGTAAGACGAGCAATGGTTGTAAACGTTCACCTTGATCCGCGAATCAAACGTACTCGCCAGAAACGCGTAACACGATCCCAAACTCGTCCCCACAATTCCGATCTCCGTATACCCCTGCTCAATCAACCAATCGACGCAAGCCCGAATATCCGCCACCGCCTGCCGCGTCGCATCCAGCGTCCGCCCTACATTCGACGAAACCGCGTAATCCGCCCGATGCAACTCCGCCGGCATTCGATAATCGTGATACGGCAAACTTAACCGCAACGCCGAAATCCCAAACTTCGCAATCCCCTTGGCCAAACCCACATGCTGCGGCAGCGCCGAATTCCAGTGCGGCAACACCACCACCGCCTTCCCCTTCGGCTTCTCCGCCGGGCACCACAAAGCATGAACCAAATTGTTCGCCGGATGCGGGCTAACCAGCGGCGTCCGAAAG
>JBKJLJ010000253.1:0-7389 GCA_046597015.1 Bryobacteraceae bacterium | reverse complement strand
CACGGGGCTTACCGCTTGGCGGTCCGGTCGGGCTGGGTGGAAGGCACCAATTCCGCAAAGCAAAGCCAACGCGTCGTCGCCGAAGGGTCCGTGATCTATGCGCCTGCGGCCCCGGCCGGTTGCCTCAGCGATGTGGCCCCGCCTGGATGGGCACACCCGGTCTATCGCAATGGCTTAGCCGTAGCGGTGCCGCTATGAGCATCCCGATCCGCTGGCGTGTAACCGTGCTCACCCCTACGCTGGTGGGCGACGGCAAACGGTTGGCTCCCATCGACTATATGGTGTGGAAGGATCAGATCAACGTCTTGGACCAAAGCCTGATCTTCCGCCGCCTGGCCGGCACCCCTCGGATGGACGGCTACCTGGCTGAGCTCAGCCGCGCCAAGAGGCTCGACTTCAAAAACTGGGGTGGTTACGCCCAGTCCTACGCCGTCCGCCGAATTCCCCTCGAAGACCCTGGCCTTGTCTCCCAATGGGAGGCGGCCAAGGATGAGGAGGTTTTTATTCCCACCTTTCACTCCGGGCCTCTGGGTAAGATTATGCCCGCCACAGCTGTCAAAGGTGCCTTGAAAACAGCGCTGCTCGGCGCTCGAGTCACGGCCGATCAAATCGCCTCCGCACGCCACCAAGGCGCCCGAAAGCTGCTTCCCGGTTTGCGCCTGGGCGATGGCTCGCCAATGGGGGAAGGGCAATATAAGGTTTACTATTCGCGAGTCGCGGCGCCCGTAAAATTTGGGGGGCCCGACCTCCGCTGGAAAGCAGCCCCGACCTTCGTAGAGTGCGCGACTCCCGGGACGGTTTTTTCCGGACGGGGCACTCTCGAAGAAGATTGGACCGACGACCTTGCCGTCGCCAACGGCCATTCCCGCCACACCTTAGACCGCCAGCGACACTTCGCGACCACCCACCGGATGGCTAAACTCGCTCAGACGCTCGACGCTTTAGCAGCCAGTGACGGCTGTCTCCTCAGCATCGGTTGGGGCGGCGGCTTCCTATCGAAGTCGATTGCGACCGGCCCCCGTTTGGCGGCGGCAAAGTCGCTCCTGGAGACTGTCCCGGGCTACCGGGAAGCCTTGGCGACCGCCTTCGCCTTCCCTAAATCTCAGCGAATTCTTAACCTCCTGGGCGAGCCGGGCTCTGTCCCCGGTTGGGTGCGCCTCGACTACGAACGACTCGGTTAATGCCTTAACGGAGTTAGCTCACATCAGTCCCGGTACTGGCCGACAAAGTCGCTAGGTCGAGATTGTATGCGGCCATGGTAATATGAAGTAGTTCGGCGCTAAGACTCATGTATAACGCTTTCTTTGGGATAACGGACAATCCCTTCAATCTATCTCCGGATCCAGCATTCCTCTACCGCAGTTCTCAACACGAGGAAGCGCTGGCGAACTTGATTTACGGAGTGCAGAGCCGGAAGGGTTTCATCGTACTTACTGGCGAGGTCGGAACCGGCAAGACGACCATGCTCGAATGCTTGCGCGAGTATCTGGAGTCCCAGTACATCGAGTTCGCGTTCCTGTTCAACTCTCGCATTAACTCCCAGCAGTTCTTTGAAATGATCGCCTACGATCTTGACTTGCGCTGCGAAAGAACCTCAAAAACCGAAGTCCTGTTCGCGTTAAACAACCTGCTCATTCAACAGATGAACGAAGGACGGACGACGGTTCTCATCGTCGACGAAGCTCATAATCTCGATTGGGAAGTCCTTGAGGAGATTCGCTTGCTCGGCAATCTCGAAAACCGGAAAGGAAAACTTCTCCAAATCGTTCTTGCCGGCCAGCCTGAATTCGACCGGAAACTCGACGCGCCCAATCTTCGCCAACTGAAGCAGCGCATCGTTCTCCGCTACAACCTGAAGCCGTTCTCCCTCGAAGAAACCGCAGAGTATATCGATAGCCGCCTGGTCAAAGTCGGATTGGCTGATCAAGCCGTTTTCCCCGACGCGCTCATCACCGAGATTCATACCCGATCGCGAGGTATTCCCCGGGTCATCAATGGGATCTGCGACAACCTGCTCCTCACCGCCTTCGCCATGGAGGTAAAGGTGTGTACTCAGAAAATGCTCGACGAAGTCTCCGACGACATGCGTCTAGAATGGCCAGGACGGCGCTTACGACCCATTCGTAGCATCTACGAAGACTCCTTTGAAGCGCCTACTTTGCGTGATCGCGCCGATTAAACAGCGCCCGAAAGACTCTCGTCGCAGCACCCGACAGGACTTTTCTGAAACTTTCAGACCAGTCCGTTCTTTTGTTGCGGTCCCGGTAGGTCGGTAGACCCGCGGGAGATGGATCGCGCTCTTCCCCTTGATGGATCCCGCCACCTGCGAGACGAATACTTGGGCGCTATCGCGATCATCCTGTGCACATGATCACTCATCAACTGCCCTGCTTCAATTCCGCATTCTCGGTGTCCAGCCAATCGCCGGAACACCTCTCCCAGATCTCGCCTCAATTGCCCGTACAACACTTTCCGGCGGCATTTCGGGATGAAGACCACATGATTTTTGCAGTCCCACTTCGTATGGCCTAAACTCTCATTCTCGTCCATCGGGCTTTCTCCTTTTCGTGTGCTTGGCGGCTCACGACTCGGAGTTCGCCCGATGGACTCCCGGAATTGTCAAACTGCGAATGCCTCCCCGGCAAAGTCCAGGAGCCTTATTTTATTAGGCTAGGAAAAATCCTAGTAATACAATGTGTATCGCTCCGTCTAGAATAAGACAAAGACCTGAGAAGCACTAAGGCGAAAAGCCTGAGTCTCGTCAGGTCATTCCGATGTCTATGGCATCGGGTGAGCCGATACCAATGAAAAAGCTAAACCTTATACTAGGTAGTGCAGTATGCTTTGCGCTAGTCCTCTCATTGAGCGCTGGCGTTTCGGAGAGTCGTGGCACTAGCGTTTCCAAATTCGTCAAGGGCGGATCGATCCCCCCCCCAGATGACAATGGGACCTTTGCGCTTAAGGGTGGACCCATTCCTCCTCCCGACGACAACGGAACGTTCGCCCTTAGAGGCGGGCCAATTCCCCCTCCCGACGACAACGGAACGTTTGCCCTCAAAGGCGGACCGATTCCTCCCCCGGACGACAACGGAACCTTCGTCGGTTAACTATTCTTTTTCTCTCTTTTTCACCGCAGAGACTCTCGGCCGGCGACTTTTTTGCCGAGGAGATCTGCGGTGACTTATTTTTACTACCTGTCAACAGCCCTGAGCACCCTATTTATTATTGGCGCGCTGCAGTCGATGCTTGAGAGGGCTTGGCGTCGTTATCCAGTATTGTTTGCCTACCTGTGCTTTACGTTTAGCCTCTCCGCTCCGATGAGCATCGCATTCCTGGTTTCGGGCGCGACTTGGACCCAAGTTAGCCGGAAGGCATATTGGATCCTCTCTCTTTCGATGCAGCTTTGCGGCGTAGTCCTGCTCCTCGTTTTGACCCGGAAGGCCGGTGAACACCGGCCAGACATCCGGCGTACGATTCAGTTAATGTCGATGGCGTTTGTCGTAGCGATCATCGGTTCGGGTGCCTTTCACTATCCGGTGTACCTGTCCGGCCTAACGAATCGATGGATGACCTTTATCAGCCGCGATGTGGCGTTTGTTTCCGCGATCATGAATATGGTCCTCTGGTCGATGCTTCTGAGCAATCGAAAGCGTGATCCCACGATCCTTCTCATCAGCGCGGGGCTCGGACTGCAGTGCACAATCGACGCAATGGGTCACGCCATGCGGTTTTTTCCGAACGAGGTTCGCGACGCCGGCAACCTCGTGATTTCTGCGGGCAGCATCTTGACCAGCTACGTTTGGTACCGCCTTTTTCAACCGACCCCGCTCCGCTCGCCCCGTGGCTTACGCACGAATCCTTAAACCTTGGCGAAGGATCTCGACGGGTGTACACTCAAAGCAGGGCCACGTGGCCTCGATTTGTAAGTGTGTGCAATGGCCCTGTTTGGCCGTTGGCTGAAGGAGTCCTCTGAATGGATCGTCGAGATTTTCTGATTAATTCCGGCAGCGCAGGCGCAGCGCTTTCCGCCGCCGGCTCTGCCTTTGCCGCTAAACCGGCCGGCAAAACCGGCCGCGTCGTTGGTGCCAACGACAAGATCAACATCGGCATCGTCGGCGTGGGGGGACGGGGTAACTACGTCGCCGGCGTGTTCGCCAAACTGGGCGAGCAAACCGGTAAATGCCAGATCACCCAAGTCTGCGACGTCTACCAAAAACGGGTCACCGCCGCTGCAGCAAAGTTCAAAGCTAAGGGCACTCTGGACTGGCGTGAAGTCGTCAACAACCCGGAACTGGACGCCGTTATCGTCGCCACACCCGACCACTGGCACGCCAAGGTCGCTCTCGCCGCCATGGACAACGGAAAAGACGTTTACGTCGAAAAACCGATGTGCCACACAGTTGAAGAAGTGAAGCAGCTGATGGACACCGTTAAGGAGACCAAACGCGTTCTTCAAGTCGGGTCTCAAACCACGTCGGGCAACCAATGGCACCAAGCCAAAAAGTATATTGCCGACGGTGCTATCGGCAAAATGCTCCTCAGCCAAGGCTCCTACCACCGGAACTCGGTCGAGGGCGAATGGAATTGGCCGATCGATAAGGCGGCCGGCCCCGATGGCAAGGGTGATGACTTCATCGACTGGAAAATGTGGCTCGGCAGCGCGACCAAGCGTCCCTTTGATGCCGACCGCTTCTTCCGCTTCCGCAAGTACTGGGACTATTCCGGTGGCATCGCCACCGACCTGTTCTTCCACGTGGTTGCCCCGATGAACATCTGCTGGACGAAGCCCCAGTACCCCACCCGCGTCATGGCTGGTGGCGGCATCTACGAATTCAAAGATCGGGAAGTGCCCGATACGTTCAACCTGCTCGCTGACTACGCCGAAGGTCACTCCCTGGTGCTCAGTTCGTCGATGGCGAACTCCCAGCACATCCCGGGCCTGATCCGCGGCCACGAAGGCACCATTATCATGGTCGAGCATGGCCGCTTCGAAGGCTTCTCTCCCTTCTTAACCTTGAAGCCGGAACTCGCCGGACGCGGGGATTCCCGGAAGCCCATCGGCGGCGACAAGTACAAGTTCGGCACCGAAGACGTCAAAATCCCGGTGCAGGACCTCAACACGATGGATACCCACGTGGGCAACTTCCTCGACTGCATGGTCTCCCGGAACAAGCCAACGCTCGATGTCGAAACCGCTGCCCACGCCCAGGTCCTCATCACCATGGCCGTCCAAAGCTACCGCCAGGGCAAGGTTCTCTACTTCGATGAGCAGAAGTTCAAGATCGTCGACAAGAACCCGAAAGCGTAGTTCCTCAGCAAGAACGAAAAAGGGCGCTGGCTTCGGCCAGCGCCCTTTTTCGTTTCTCTTACCGTTTACCCGGCGGAACCGACTTCAAGTAGAGGTCCCGCAGATTCTTCTCCGGCACTTCGCTTGGCGCCTCGCACATCAGGTCCGTACCCTTCGCCGTTTTCGGGAACGGAATGACATCCCGGAGCGACTTCTCGCCCGCCAGGATCATCACCAGCCGGTCTAGCCCCAACGCGATGCCCCCGTGCGGCGGCGCGCCGTACTCGAGCGCCTCCAACAGGAAGCCGAACTTGCTCTGGGCGTCTTCCATCGACAAGCCCAGCGCGCTGAACACAGCCGATTGTTGGTCGCGCCGATGGATCCGAATGGAACCTGAACCAAGCTCAGTACCGTTTAACACAATGTCGTAGGACTTGGCCCGGCACCGCGCCGGGTCAGCCGTCAGCTTCTCGATGTCTTCGTCATGCACTGACGTGAACGGGTGATGCGCGGCGACCCATCGCTCATCTTCGTCGTTCCATTCGAACATGGGGAAATCGACAACCCAAACGAACCGGAAATCGGTCGGATCCAACAGCTTATGCCGGTCGTTGAACTTTTGTCCGCAGTACAAGCGCAGCTGACCCGCTGCCTGCAGCACCGTGTGATCCGGCAGCGGCCCCTTCCCTTCCCCTACCCAACCCGCCAGGATCAAGAGATCGTTTTCGCCGGCATCAGCGCGCTCACGAACCTTTCCCATCACTTCCGGGAAGTCACGGTCCAACCGCTTGAGGTCGTCAAAAACCCGGAGTCCACGCTCGACGCCAAACGCCTTAATCTCGTCCCGCTCGCGGCGAGCGATGGCTCCGACGTTCGGGATCACGATGGCGGCAAGTGGTAACCCCGGCGTCGCAAAGTTCTCGTCGACCGGGAACAGGTCTTCGACGCAGTAGAACGGCGGCAGGCGAAGGTCCGGTTTATCGATGCCGTAGCTCCGCATCGCCTGGGCGTAGGTCAACCGCGGGAACGGCGCCTCCACCGCCCCGAACCCAGCGACTTCGCAGACCCGCTCCAGCAGCGGTTCAATCGTCGCGAAGATCGTTTCCTGCTGCGGAAAGCTCATCTCGAGGTCGATTTGCGTGAATTCCGGCTGACGGTCGGCCCGCAGGTCTTCATCGCGGAAACAACGGACGATCTGGAAATACTTTTCGAACCCACTAATCATCAGCAACTGCTTGAAGATCTGCGGTGACTGCGGCAGCGCGTAAAACTCGCCCGGACTCAGTCGAGAAGGAACCAGGAAGTCTCGCGCCCCTTCCGGAGTCGACTTCGTCATGAACGGGGTTTCGATCTCGAGAAAACCCTGCCCGTACAGGACTTCGCGAATCGCGAAGCTCAGCTTCGACCGCAGCATGATGTTCCGCTGCATCCGGGGCCGGCGCAGGTCCACGTAGCGATACTTAAGCCGGGCGTCTTCGCTGACGTCCACACTATCTTCCATCGGGAACGGCGGCGTCTTGCTCTCGTTCAGGATCCAAAGCTGCTCGACGACGATTTCCACTTCGCCGGAGGGGATATCCGGATTGATCGTGTCCGCGTCACGGAGTACAACGCGGCCTTCGACGGCGATAACGAACTCGCTGCGAAGAATGCCGGCCTTTTCATGGACGGCGGAGAAGGCTTCGCCGGAGTGGAAGACGAGTTGCGTAACGCCTTCGCGGTCGCGGAGGTGGATGAAGATGACCCCACCGAGGTCGCGGCGGCGATGCACCCAACCCATCAGGAGCGAGCGGGAGCCGGCGTCGGAGGCGCGCAATTGCCCGCACGAGTGCGTGCGGCGAAGCTCTCCCAGGAAATCCAAAGGTACTTGTTCAGGCATGGAATGAGATGAAACGAGGCGTGGAGCCCCCAAAAAAGGCTATCTTGTTAGTTTCGCAGATTGATATGGGGCGTGCACGGACGTTCGCCATTTTCGCTGTCGGTTTGGCGGCTTGGGGCCAAACCGGCCAAGGCGATATCGAATTCTTTTGCCACCAGGGTCTCGACGAAGCCAAACTCCGCGCCGCCATCGGAACGTCTCCATGGTCGCCCAAAACGGTCCG
>JBKJLJ010000079.1:0-5149 GCA_046597015.1 Bryobacteraceae bacterium | reverse complement strand
ATTTCGCGTACAGTAGCAGAGACACTCTATGCAAACCCCTTCTCCTCAAGATCAGATCTTCGACCTGGGCCTCGGCCTGATGCGTGCCCGCCTGGTTCAAGTGTTCGCCGAACTCCGGATCGCCGACTTTTTGGCCGCGGGCCAGCAGTCGGTTCCGGGCACCTATGCGCCATTTTTGGACCGCTTCCTCCGCGCCTGCGCCACTATTGGCTTGGTTTCTACCCAGCCTGATGGCACCTTCCAACTCACCCCGATGGGCGAGACCCTTCGGACTGGCGTCCCCGGTTCGATGCAGGCCATGATGGTTTCGCTGTTGGGCGGTGGACACCTGCGCGCCTGGGGAAACCTCCGCGCCTCGGTGGAACGTGGGATAACGGCCTTCGACGATCTGCACGGCGAGGACGTCTGGAGCTACTTCACGAAAACGAACCCAGCGGAGGGCACCGTCTTCAACCAGGCGATGAGCGACTTCAGCCACGCCGTCATCCCGGCCATTCTGGGGAGCTTCCAGTTTCCCGCAACGGGCACGCTGGTCGACGTAGCCGGCGGCAACGGCACGCTGCTCTGCGCCGCCCTCGGCCAACAGTCTGGTCTCCGCGGCATCGTCACGGACCTTGCCTTCACGATGCCCGCGGCCGAAGCCTACATCGCCGCACAGGGCCTATCAGACCGCGCCACGGCCGTCGCCGCCGACTTCTTCTCCTCCGTCCCTGCTCAGGCGGACGCATACATGATGAAGTTCATTCTGCACGATTGGAACGATGTCGAGGCCGGCCGCATTCTCGACTCGATTCGCCGAGCCGCCAAGCCGTCGAGCCGACTGCTCATCCTCGAGCAGGTGGTCCCCGAGGAAGACCTGCCGATCCCGGCCCGGATTATGGACATCAACATGATGGTGATGTGCGGCGGCAAGGAACGGACCGTGCCTGAATGGACCACGCTGCTCAACGCCCACGGCTTTACGATCGAAGTGATCACTCCCACGCCCTCTCCGGTGGCCATCATCCAGGCGAGGTTGAGCTAAGCCATGGTTACCCCCCAGCGAATCTTTCAAATGATGAACGCCCATGTAGCGATGCAGGCCTTGCGCGGTGGCATCGAACTTGGGCTGTTCACTGCCGTCGGGTCCGGCCACACGACCGTCGAGACGTTAGCCGCCCACATCCAGGCCACCGAGCGCGGCACGCGAATCCTCGCCGACTACCTCTGCGTCACTGGGCTTCTGACCAAGACCGATGGCCACTACGGACTCGCGCCCGACGCTGCCCTGTTCCTCGATGCGCGCTCCCCGGCCTATGCCGGACTTGCCTCGCGGTTCCTGAACCACCCCGTTCTGCTCCACGCCTCCAGCGATATCGCGCAGATCGTCCGGTCCGGCAAGATGATGCTGGGCGGGGAAGGAACGATAGAAGACGATAATCCCGTCTGGGTCGATTTCGCGCACGGCATGGCTCCGTTGATGATGCCGTTCGCCGAGATCATCGCCGGCATCGTCGGCAACGGTCCCGCCAGGGTGCTTGACGTCGCCGCGGGTCACGGGATGTTCGGCATTCAGATCGCTGTGCAAAACCCCGAGGCGCAAATTGCAGCCCTCGATTGGCCAGCCGTCCTGGCCGTAGCTGCGGCGAACGCTGAGAAGTTTGGCGTGGCTGAGCGTTGGACGGGTATCCCCGGCAGTGCCCTGAGCGTTGATTACGGCACCGGCTACGACGTGGTCCTGCTGACCAACTTCCTTCACCACTTTGACGAAGCCAGCTGCGTCGACATTCTGCGTCGCGTCCACTCCTCGCTCAAGCCGGGGGGACGGGCTATCACGCTTGAGTTCGTGCCGAATCCGGATCGCGTGACTCCCCCATCTTCGGCCGCCTTCAGCATGACGATGATGCTGAATACCCCCGCCGGTGACGCCTACACCTTGGCGCAGTACGAGTCGATGTTCGGGGCCGCCGGGTTCGAGTCGACCCAACTCGTTTCCACTGGCGAACTACCCGAACAGATCCTGGTTAGCATTCGGCGTTAAAAAGCACTAATATAAGGGCAGTGATCTTCCGGACTCTTATCGTCACTGCCGCTCTCTTTTTGCTTCTCAGCCAGAAGAGTGTCAACACGCCCAACGAGGCCTACTTCACGGCTAAGGTGCTGCCGGCGCTTGAGAAGAGCGGCTGCCAGAACTGCCACGGTTCGAACGGGGTGGCCAGCGGCACGCGCTTCCGCTTCCCTGAGGAAGGCGCCAGCAACGAGGAGCTGCAACTCTTCGGGAAGTCCCTTCATATCCTAATTGATCGGTCCGACCTTTCGAAGTCGATTTTGCTGAACAAACCGACGCGCCGGGTCACCCACGGCGGCGGACTGAAGATCACCCCGGGTTCCGCAGAAGAAGCGACGCTCCGCACCTGGATCGACTACCTGGCCAGCCACACCAAGCCGGATGATCGGTTCCTGCTCGGGCAACGCAAGTTCGAGGCCCGCCCCGTTTTGCGACGGCTAACCCATCTTCAGTACAACAACACCGCCCGCGATCTGCTGGGCGATGATAGCCGCGTTGCCGACCAGTTCCCCGCGGAAGACTTCGTGGGGGGCTACCGCAATCAATTCCAGTCTCAGTCCATCTCGCCGCTGCTCGCCGAGGCGTATGGCGCTGCCGCCGAAAAATTGGCCCGCTCCGCCTTCCGCGGCGGTGATACCCATGGCCTCATCCCGTGCAAGACCCAGGACGCCGCCTGCCGCCAAAAGTTCCTGCGGACCTTCGGTGCCAAGGCCTTCCGACGGCCGCTTCTCGAGGCGGAATTCGCCCGTTACGAGAAGCTGTTTCTGAGCGAGAAGTCGTTCCTCGCCGGGGCGCAACTGACCCTCGAAGCGATGCTGCAATCGCCGAATTTTCTCCTCCGCACCGAGAACGGAGCCGAGCCCAGTTGGCGGCCCTACGAGACGGCCAGCCGCCTCTCTTACGCCCTCTGGAACTCGATGCCCGACGCCGAACTCCTCAGCGCTGCCGCCGGGGGTGAACTGAACACGCGCGAAGCCGTCGAAAAGCAAGCCCTACGGCTTCTGGCTTCGCCGCGGGCAAAAGTAACGGTCGACGAGTTCGTCGCCGAATGGCTTCGTTTTGATCAACTCCTGGACGCTGTGAAGGAACGCAGCGAGTTTCCTATGTACTCGGCCGAACTCACGGTCGCCATGACCGAAGAGACCCGCCGTATGGTCGCCGACCTCGTCTGGCGCGACCAGGATTTTACCCAGCTCTTCTCCGCCGAACACAGCTTCATCAATAGCGGACTGGCGCAGCTTTACAAGTTGCCGCCACCGAAGAATGAGTACGACCGCGTCGCTCTCCCCGCTGAGACCGGCCGGGCCGGGATCCTGGGCCAAGCTATGTTCCTGTCGGCTACCTCGAAGCCCGCCGACACCAGCGTGACCCAACGCGGCCTCTTCGTCCGCGAACATTTCCTATGCCAGGAAGTTCCGCAGCCGCCGCCGGGCGTGAATGCGAATCTGCCCAACCTCGACAAGGGAAAGCCGATGACCAACCGCGAGCGGCTCGCCATGCACTTGAACAACGAGAGCTGCGCCAGTTGCCATACCCTGGTCGACCCCATCGGCCTGGGCCTCGAAAAGTACGACGCGATTGGGCAATTCCGGCCGAAGCAGAAGCTCACTTTTCGACCTGCTCGCAAGGAAGACGGCGAGATTGTTAAGGCGGAACTTGATATTGACACGAGCGGCTACGTTACCGGCATTGCAAACTCGGCCTTCTCGACGCCGCGTGAACTTGGTAAAATCTTAGCCGCCGCTCCGCAGTGCCAGCAGTGCGTGGCCAAACAGCTTTTCCGCTACTATACGGGCCGTCACGAGAATGCGCGTGACGCCGTCGTTATCGACCGGGCCTTTGCCGATTTCCGCAGCTCCGGATTCCACTTCCGCGAGTTGATGGTCAGCCTACTGAAGTGGAGCGTCTTTCCTCCGGAGTCCTAATATGTCTTCCGTTTCCACCGCTGTCCATACAAGAGACCGTTCGCTTTCGCGGCGCTTTTTGCTCCGCGGCCTCTCCGGCGTCGCCATCGGCCTCCCCCCGCTGGCGGCCATGTTTAATGCCACTGGCACCGCCTATGCGGCCACCAAAGTCGCCCCGCCGAACCGCTTCGTCCTTTGGTTCAATGGCAACGGCATCCCCGAGAAATACTGGATCCCCACCGAGACCGGGGCCGATTTCATGATGACGCCGTGCCTGGCCCCCTTGGCTCCGTTCCGCAACGACGTTCATATTGTCACCGGTCTCGATAACCCCTCCGCCCGCCTGCCCGGACCCGGCAACGACCATCACCGTTCCATGGCCTCGCTGATGACTGGCACCCAGTTCACCGGCCGAGGCGCCGGTGGCCCGTCGATCGATCAGGTGGTTGCTACTAAAGTGGGCAGCGATACCCGCTTCCGCTCATTACAGGTCGGCGTCTCGCAGGAATCGTTCGGCGAGAGCATTCAACGCAATATGAGCTGGGCCGGATACGACCGCGCCTTGCCGCCCGAGATGCTGCCGAACAAGCTTTTCGATCGCCTCTTCGGGGCCCGGGAAGCGGGTTGGATCAGCCGCAAGAAGAGCGTTCTGGACGCCGTGCAGGAAGACGCCGCCGGCTTGCGCAAAGCGCTCGGCAAGGAAGACGCGACCCGCATCGACGAACATCTTTCGTCCATCCGCGACGTGGAGCGCGCCATCGCGAGCCTGCCGCCGACGTACCGCCGCGTCGACGCGCCGGAGGCCGAAGGCGACATGAAGGATTGGCCCCGCATTGCCAAGCTCCAGAGCGAGTTGCTGGTTCATGCTTTCGCCAGCGGCCAAACGAAGGTCGCCTCCTACATGCTCACCAAGTGCCAAGGCCTGTCGCGCTTCCCGTGGCTCGGCCACACCAACGGCCGGCACCATGACTACTCCCACAACGTCGGCAAGGCGGCCGCTAACAACGGGCTGGAAGGGCTTCGCATTCAGCGCGACATCTGCCGTTGGCATGCCGAAGAGTTCGCGTGGCTGCTCGGGCGGCTGAAGTCGGTGAAGGAAGGCGACGGCAACCTGCTCGATCGGACTTGCCTCATCTACGTGCACGAACACGCCGAAGCGAACGACCATAAGAACAACGGCCTTTCCGCCATCGTAGCC
>JBKJLJ010000549.1:0-6018 GCA_046597015.1 Bryobacteraceae bacterium | reverse complement strand
CGGGTGGAAGTTATAGATGGCGCCGTTGAAAACGACGCCGATCGAACGGTCTTCCGAGAGCATCGGCTGGCGTCCGGCCTCGCTCAAATCGAAGATCGACAGGCGGCGGTGGCCCAGCGCGGCGTCCGGCCAGACCTCCATTCCTTCGCCATCCGGTCCGCGGCGCGCGAGCGCAGTGACCATGGCTTGCACGGCTGACCGCGCGCGGCCCGGGTTCTGCTCTCCCACCAAACCAGCTATTCCACACATGTCAGATGCTTTCTCCCAGGATATATTCTTTCTACCGGCTCGCCGCGCTGCGCAGATAGACCTCATACCCGGCCTTCTCATACGCTAACCGGTAGCTGGCCAGCCGGCCGGTAATACGCTGCATATCTTCGGGCCGCTCCTTCTTCCAGGCCTCATAGGTCTCCCGGTAGAGGCCTTCGACGATTACCACATCCGGTTGAGCGCCGCCGCGGAGGCCGATGTAGAGATCGTCTTTGAGCCGGGTATCGAACTCGAAGGAGTACAACAGCGCGCCGCTGCCGTTGATGCGGGCACCCGGGGGGGCGTTGGCCCGGACAAAGTCCACCATCGCGAACTGTTCGGCGCGGTAGGAGCGAGTATAGGCTTTCAGTAGAATGCCGCCGGTTTCAAGACCTGCCAGTACCAGCAGAGCCGCCGTCAACACCGGGCGCAGCCGGGGATGCTGCTCCCACAGATCCGCCACCCAGACCGCCAGCAGGGCGATATAAATGGGAACAATATGAATCAGGTAGTAACTCAGTTTCTGATTAAAGACCGACATACCGGCGAAGTACACGGCCAGCAGTACCAGCAAGAGGCGGACCGGATTCCGGGTGCGCAGCCGGGAGGTGGACAGACAGCCGGCGACTGCGGCGACATAGGCTATGAGCGCCACACCCTTTAACAAGGAGGCGCCCCGGGTGATGAATCCGAAAGCGACCAGATAACGCTCCCGCACCTCGGCCCAGAGGATCGCCAGCGGGTTCAGCGTGGGCGTCCAGCGGCTGTTGGTGCCGTTGGTGTGCATCTGCTGATAGAACGCCTCGTAATCGAGGGAGATATAGTACCCCCAAGCCGCGGCGGTGATGAGATAAGGCAGGGCAGCCGCCCCCATGACCCGCCAGTTAAACAGGCGGCGCCAGTCATGCCAGACCATGAGCGTGGCGAGGGCGAGGGCGTGAAAAATGCCGTTGGGGTGCATCATGCCGGCGGCGGCGATACAGCTATTGGCGGTGAACATGGCAAGCGGCAGACTCCGCTCTCGCAGATGAACGTAGAGTGCCAGGGCCATCAATCCGAGCGCGGTGCAGGCTAGGTCTGGCCGGGCGAAGGCGGAGTTATCAAGGAAGACATAGCTGCAGGCGAGCAGGCCCGTGGCCAAGGCCGGGATGGTCCGGGCGGCCGGGAACAACCGCGCCAAGAAGAGATACAGGCTTGCCAGCGCCACCGGATGCCAGAACATCGTAAACAACCGCGCCGTGAATAGCGTGGCTGGCAGGAGCTTCAACCAAAGCGCCTGGCCGAGCAGGAACAGGGGCATTACCCAGTACGTGCGTTGATCAATGCGGGTGAGTCCGCTGCCGGCTGGTTCGATCACGGTCGTACCGAGGAACCCATGGCGCGCCAGATTGAAGGAGGCGCTGGAGAACCAGCCCTCATCGCTCCAGGGCGTCCGGTGGACGGCTTCAAAGGCGGCCGCACCCAGAGAAAACAGAATGACGAGGCCCAGGACAATTCGCCAATAGCGTTGCAGAAGGCTCATACGATTACTTTCCAGACCCCAGGCATGCCGCCGAACCCTGTTGCAGGCACTGCAGGCGGACGGCGACCAGCCGGGCCATTTCCGCCGCGCCGCGTTCGGTAAAGTGAACGAAGTCGGCGAAATACGGCCGGCCGGAGGGCATCTGCGCGGCGGCGTCCACCAGCGCTACATGGCGTTCCGCACTCACCCGCCGCATGGCGTCATTCGCGCGATTTTCCATATCTAAAAAACCATCTTCCCGCAGCATCGGATACGAACGCCGCCAGATCGTCAGCCACTCGCGCACGTCGTCTTCGACGTGTTTTCCGAATAGGGTGGCGTGCGTGACCAGCACCGGTTCGACGCCGGCGGCGCGGAGGTCGTCGACGAGTAAAGCCAGATCCTGCGCGTAGAGCGTGATGATACGTTCGGGAACGCGGTCGAAAATCTCTTTCTGCGCGGCCTCGGCGGCGGCCACCTGGCGCATGCGCAGGCGGTTTTGCAGCGATTCGGACAAGACGCGTTTGGCCACGGTTTCCGCGCGGGCCTGAATGCGGAGTTGAAAATTCTCGGGCGGGGGCCGGGAGATAACTTTTTGGTCCTCGGGTGCGCTGTCGCGGAACAGATATGCGGTGGGGCTTGCATAGATCACCATTACCCGGGGCTTGGCATGGGCGAGCATGGCCGGAAGATGCTTCCGCGTCGTTGAGATCATCAGACCTGGCCAAGCGAGGTTGTCGACGGCAAAGCGGGGCCCTTGGCTGCCGGCATTCAGGAGCCGTTCGAGTTGGCGAGGCCACTCCTGCCCCTCCCTCTCAAACAGGCCGAACGTCTCAGAGGCGCCGGTGACCCCCACGTGCCACCGGGAGGGATCCGGTTCGGGAGACCGGAAGCCGCCCGAGTTCAAGCTCCATTTCAGATATTGCCCGTAGGGCCGGCCGCGTTGGCCCAGATGATCGTGAGCCCACAGCGAATCGTGGTTATAATTCCGCCAGAGGCTAGCACCGTAGGTTACGCGGTCGTCAATCCGGGCGCAGAGTTCGAGCGCCGCCAGAGCCAGCAGCGGCCAAGTCAAAAAACGAACCCATGGGAGAGGACGAGGCATTAAAACTGAAAGTATATAAACGACTGCGGCAGACCGCCGCGGAAGATCACGAAGTAAGCAAAGACGCTGTAACAGAGTACGCGGGCCTCGGCCGGCATCCAGCCGAAGGAGAGGAAATCCAGCCGGCCGCTGCGATATTGGACGAGTTGGACTGCGAATAGCGGCAGAATGAACGGGGCCACCTGCCAGATCAGGGCCGGGTTATAGCCCGTGAACGGGTCGGCCAGCGCGCGGGTCATGCTGATGACCTGGTCGAGTGAGTTGGCGCGGAACAGCAGCCAACCGTAACAGGTCAGGTGGAACATGAAGGCCAGGCGCACGGCGTAGGACAGGGCGGTGCCCGCCCGCCCGGGCCAGTCGAACAGACGGTCCAGGGTGGGCTTGGCAATGCGGTGGCCGACGAGCAACGCGCCATGGTAGAACCCCCACAAAATGAAGTTCCAGGCCGCGCCGTGCCAGAAGCCGCCGATGATCATGGTCAACATAAGGTTGCGATAGAGCTGTCCGGTACCGCCGCGGTTGCCACCCAGGGAGATATAAAGGTAGTCCCGCAGCCAGGTGGACAGGCTGATATGCCAGCGGTTCCAGAACTCCTGGGGGTTGGTGGCCCAGTAGGGTAGATTGAAGTTCAGGACAAACTCGAACCCCATCAGTTTAGCGACGCCGCGGGCAATATCGGTGTAGCCGGAGAAATCGCAATAGATCTGCACGGAGAAAGCGTAGACGGCCACCCAAGCCGAGAATCCGGGGACCGAGCTTTGACTGAAAGCCTGGTCCACTAGCGGGGAGAGGTTGTCGGCGATAAACACTTTCTTAAAGAAGCCCCAGCAGATGAGATGAATCCCGTCGATCCAGTGCTGGCGGGTGACCTGGCGCGGGTGCATGACCTGGCTCAATAAATTGTTGGCGCGCTGGATGGGTCCGGCGACTAGATGGGGGAAGTAGAGCACGCAAAGCAGGAAATCGCTGAAGCGGTTGGTGACGTGCAAGTGGCCGCGATAGACGTCGATCGTGTAACTGAGCGCCTGGAAGGTGTAGAACGAGATGCCCACCGGCAGGATGATCTGCAGCGTGGCGGGTGCGACATGCCAACCGGCGGATTCGGCGAGCAGACGAAAGTTATCCTGGAAAAAATTGTAGTACTTGAAGAAGCCGAGCAGGCCGAGGTTGGTAACCAGGCTAAATATCAGATAACGCTTGCGGGCTTGGTTCGGTTCGTTCCGGCTCCAAGAGTCGTTCATGCGGAGGGCGCAGAAATAATCGATGCAAGTGGAGGCGAGCAGCGGGAAAAGGAACCTCCAATCCCACATGGCATAAAAAAAGCAGCTGGCGGCCAAAAGAAAACGGTTCTGTCCTCGATGCGGCAGTAGGAAATAAATGCACAAAACAATCGGGAGAAAAATCAGGAAGGCCAGTGAATTGAAGAGCATGCGGTACGGTGCGAGTCAGGCCGTGTCCACCTGAAATCCGAGAATAGCAGATCCGTCCTCATCCTAATTATCGGCAGAATGGGCCGCCGGGGCGATGGTCTTTCGCCCCTGGCTCGCGGTAGCATGAACAGGGATGAAACTTTTGTGGGTGAAGGCTGATTTCCTGCACCCGACCAACCGCGGCGGCCAGATTCGAACTCTGGAGATGCTGAAATGGTTGCACCGGAAGCACGAAGTTCACTATGTAGGGATGGCCGAGCCGGGAGAAACGGAGGGCCCGGAACGTGCCGGCGAGTACAGTTCCCAGCATTGGGTGGTGCGGCATGCCGCGCCCAGCCGGCGGTCCCCTGCCTTTCTGCCGTATTTATTGCGGGGGTTAGCTTCGCCTGTCCCGGTGGCGATTGCGACTCGGAAGTCTAGGGAAATGAGGGAGTTATTGGAGAGGCTGGGGCGGGAGAAGGGCTACGACAGCGTAGTATGCGACTTTCTAACGCCGGCCATCAACCTGCCAGACTTACCACAGTCTGTGTTGTTCCAACATAATGTGGAGACTATGATCTGGCGCCGCCACGCCGAACAGGCCGCCAATCCACTCGCCCAGTGGTACTTCGGCCGCCAGGCCCGCGCCATGGAAGCGTTCGAACGCCGAGTCTGCCGCACCGTCCGCCAAGTGATCGCCGTCTCTGAAACCGATGCCGCCAGCATGCAAAGCGAGTTCGGGCTGAAAAAGGTGGAATGGGTGCCCACCGGCGTTGATACCGCCTACTTCGCCCCGCCCGGAAAAGCCGGGGAGCCGGGGTTGGAGACAGAGTTGCTCTTTCTCGGCTCCATGGACTGGATGCCGAATATCGACGGAATGCGCTGGTTTGCGGCCGAGATTTTGCCACTGATCCGGGCGCGGCGTCCGGAAACCCGGCTGACGATTTGCGGCCGGCGGCCCAGTCCGGAGATCCAGCGGCTGGCCAGTCAGCCCGGAATTACGGTGACCGGGACGGTGGACGATGTGCGTCCTTATTTGTGGGGAGCCAAGGCTTCGATTGTGCCGCTGCGGATCGGGGGCGGGACCCGGTTGAAGATATATGAAGCCATGGCCGCGGCGCTGCCCGCGGTATCGACCACCATCGGCGCCGAGGGGCTGACCTATACCGATCAGGAGCACCTGCACATCGCCGATTCCGCCGAGGCTTTTGCGGCACGTTGTGTGGAGCTGCTCGAAAGGCCCGCGGCGGCGGTGGCCATGGGCCAGGCGGCCCGCGCGCTGGTGGTGGAACGATTTTCGTGGGAAGGGATTAGCGACCGGTTTGCTTGTCTTCTCGCCGAGGCACCGTTAGGAAAGTGAACCAACCGAAGCAGCTCGAAAAAAACGAAATCGCTCTCCTCGCCGTGCTGTTGGCCGCGGTGATCGGGCGCACCTGGATCGTCCCCGTATTTTCGAGCTTGTGGATCGATGAATGGTCGCTGTACCTGATCAGCCGGGAAGGTCCGGCGCGGATTCACGAGTTGGGCAAGCTGTATGTTACCGACCAGCGGTTGCCCAGCCTGATGGCGTGGCTGGGGATGCAGGTGTTCGGAGTCAACGAGTTCGGCATGCGCTTTTACAGCCTGCTCTCGGCGGGCTTCTGTCTGGTGGCGATGTATCAACTGGGCAAGCGCTGGTTTGACCAGCGGACGGCGCTGTTGAGCGTGCTGCTGCTGCCCTGTCTGCACGCGATCTACCAGCAGACGGCCAATGC
>JBKJLJ010000849.1:0-4346 GCA_046597015.1 Bryobacteraceae bacterium | reverse complement strand
CTATCCCGGCTTAATCGATCCGTTGAGCACTTGGGGGCTGCCCACCGCGCCGGGCGGAGGGCGGCCTGCGCAAGCTCCGGCCCCGGGTCCCACCCCAACTACTCCGGCCCAACTGGAACAGCGCATCCAGACGCTGGATGACGGCGGGCCCGAAGAGCGGCCGTCGAACACGAGTTGGGTGCGAGCTGCTGACCTGCTCGATCCGAAATCACCCGCCTTGGTCTCCGCCCGCAACGCCGGGTACACGACCGCGGTCGGCTTTCCCATGACCAACGTTTTTGCGGGGCAGGGAAGCGCCTACAACCTGGCCGGAGCACGCGCCGGGCAGATGGTAGTCGGCGACCCCGTCGGCCAAATGGTCACGTTGCCGGCTCGCGGGTTTGGGGGCGGCTTTCCTGGTTCCCTGATGGGCATTCTCTCTTACGTCCGTCAGATTTATATCGACGCCGACTACTACAAAGCCGCCCAGGCCCTCTACGTCCAGAACCCCGTCGGCCTGCAGCGTCCGGCCTATGACCGCGCGCTCGACGGCGTTATCGCCTCGCCCCGCCTGCTGCTCCCGGCCAGTCGCTTGGCCGAAATCGACCGGATGCTCCGCTTCGGGAAAGAAATGAAGCAACCGCTGGTCCTCTATGGGGGCACCGAATCGTTTCGTGGCGCTGCGCTGCTCGCCGCCGCGAAGGTGCCGATGCTCGTCAACCTGCGCTGGCCGGAGCGGGAGCGCGATCTGGACCCGTTTATTAAAGAGCCGCTGCGGACCCTCGAAACCCGCGACCTGGCCCCGTCCGGCCCCGCCGAACTCGTCAAATCGGGCGCGAAGTTCGCCTTCTATTCGGGCGGCGTAGAGCGCCCGGCCGATCTCCGCAAGGCGGTGAAAAAGGCCATCGACGCCGGCCTATCAAAGGAAGAAGCATTGAAGGGTCTCACTCTTTATCCCGCCCAAATCTTCGGTCTCGACAATCGTCTCGGATCGATCGAAGTGGGCAAGATTGCCAACCTCACGATCATGGACGGCGACCTGTTCGACGAAAAGTCCAAACTGAAATTCACCCTGATTGACGGTTCCAAGTACGAGCCCGCACCCGAAGCCGCACCTGCCACCCCGGAGTCCACCCGATGAATCGTCGTCTCTTTTTATCCTCACTGGCGGCCGCGCCAATGCTATATAACGCTGGCGAGACCATCCTGATCCGCAACGCCAAAATCCTAACCGTCACCAAGGGCCGCGTCGATGGCGCGCTGCTGATTCGCGACGGCAAAATCGCCGAGATCGGGGCCAGCGTATTGGCTCCGGCGGGAGCGGCGATTGTCGATGCCGGCGGCGGATTCCTGATGCCCGGCATTGTCGATTGCCACGCGCACATCGGCTCGGATGCCACCAACGAAGGCTCGATTTCCGTCTCGTCGATGGTCAAAATCGAGGATGTCCTCGCCCCCGACGATATTCAAATCTATCGCGGTCTGGCCGCTGGTGTGACCACTTCAAACGTGCTGCACGGATCGGCCAATACGATCGGCGGCCAGTGCACCGTGGTGAAAATGCGTTGGGGTAAGTCGGCCTCGCAGATGATCATGGCGGGTGCCAAACCCGGCATCAAATTCGCGCTCGGCGAAAACGTGAAGCGCGCCGGAGGCGGCACGAATTTCAGCGCTACGGCCCGTTATCCAGCGACCCGCATGGGCGTCGAAGACGTCGTCCGCGAGGCTTTCAACGACGCCCGCGCCTACCAGCGCCAGCGCGATGAATACCAGACCCGCTTGGCCAAGGGCGAGCGCGTGCTGCCCCCGCGCCGTGACTTGAAATTGGAGCCGCTCGTGGAGGTGCTCGAAGGCAAACGTCTCGTTCACGCGCACTGCTATCGATCCGACGAGATCCTGATGTTGCTCCGCGCGGCCGAGGAGTACGGGTTCAAAATCCGGACGCTACAGCACGGCCTGGAAGCCTACAAAGTGGCCAAAGAAATCGCCAAGCACGGGGCTGGCGTTTCCACCTTTTCCGACTCGTGGAGCTACAAAATCGAAGCCTACGACGCCATTCCGTATAACGCCGCACTCTGCATGAAAGCCGGCGTATTGACGTCCTTGAACACGGACGCGCCGGTCACCCAGCAACGCCACCTGTTGCAGGATGCGGCAAAAACGCAACGGTACGGCCAGCTGACGGATGATGAGGCGCTGTCTTTGGTGACGATCAACCCCGCTCGTCAATTGATGATTGAGGATCGGGTGGGCTCGCTCGAAGTGGGTAAGGAAGCCGACATCGTCTTCACGGACAAGCATCCGCTGTCAATGTACGCAAAAGTACAAAAGGTGTTTGTCGACGGCGAAGAGTATTTCGACCGGGAAAAAGATATCCGCGACCGCGCCGAACGCGAGACCCGCCGGAAGGCACTGGCCGAAAAATTGAAACCTCCGCCACCCCCAGCGCAAAAGAAAGGAGCCCGCTAATGCGCTGCCCCACGTTTCTCGCTTTCGTCATTCTTGCCGCGTCGCTGCAAGCCGAAAACTTCGCGATTCGCGGTGTGACCATTCATCCCGTCAGCGCCCCGGACGTGCCGAACGCAGTCCTGGTGGTTACCGGTGATCGCATCGCCGATATGGGCCCCAAGGCGGCCATTCCGAGGGGCTATAAGATCATTGAAGGGAAAGGCCTGCACGTCTATCCGGGCATGATCGATTCGGCTAGCATCCTCGGCCTAAGCGAAATCGGTTCCATTCGCGAGACTCAGGACACGAGCGAACTCGGTGACTTCAATCCCCAGCTCCGGACGATCGTCGCGATCAACCCCGGCAGCGAACACATCGCCGTCACCCGCGCCAGCGGCATCACCTCGAGTGTGGTTGTGCCTTCAGGTGGGTTCATCGGTGGCCAAGCGGCCGTTGTTCACTTAGACGGTTGGACGTGGGAAGAGATGGCCGTCGAGAAATCTACGGCCATGCAAATGCGCTTGCCATCGATCGAAGCCGGTTTCGGGGGACGCGGCGGAGGACGTGGCTTCGGTGCCGCTCGCCGACCTTTCATTGAAGTGAAGCGCCGTTACGACGAACAGATGCAACAGGTGCGGCTATTCTTTGAACAGGCGCGGGCTTACCAGATGCGCAAGTCCAACCCGGTGCTCGGTTTCAAACCCGACCTTCGGCTCGAAGCGATGATCCCGGTGCTCGAAGGAAAGAAGCCGTTGATGATTGTCGCGGAGAAAGAGCGGGCCATTCGCGATGCCCTGGCCTTTGCCGACCGCGAGAAAGTGAAAATTGTTTTGGCGGGCGCTCGTGAGGTCGATTCGTTCCTGGAGGAACTCGCGAAGAAGAATATTCCGGTCGTGCTGCCAGACCTATATCAGGTGCCAATCGAAGACGACGCGAGCATCGATGAACCGCTCGACATCCCGGCGAAACTCGCCAAGGCCGGCGTCAAATTCGCTTTCGGTAGCTACAACATTGAAAGGCCCCGGAACCTTCCGTTCCAAGCCGCGAATGCGGTGGCCAATGGGCTGTCCTACGACGTAGCGCTGAAGGCTTTGACGTTGCATGCGGCCGAGATTTGGGGCATCGCCGACCGCCTCGGCTCGATCGACAAAGGGAAGTTCGCCGACTTCATTCTCACCGACGGCGATCCGCTCGAAACCAAAACACAGATCAAGCAGATGTGGATTTTGGGAAATCCCGTCAGCCTGGAAAACCGCCATACCAAGCTGTATGAGCAGTACAAGAAACGGCTCTAGTTGGAATCATACTTGACCCCCTTCCCGCGGACATTAAATTCTGATATTGTTCGCGTGAAGGTGTTCCTTGAAGCTTCGCTCCTTACTGCCGCTGATTCTGTCTACAATGTGCTTCGCCGACGATACGCCGAAGCCATCCGACGCTCACGCCCCGCTCTTTCGACCGAAGGCAAACACCGTTAGTCGCGATAGCGAACGGCTCACGGCCGCTCTCCTCAAGCCGCTCGCGCCGTCCAAGCCCATTGCTCGCAGTAACTTCATTGATGATGAGGTGTTCGGTCGCATGGAGCGCGACGGCGTCCCTTCGGCACCGCTCGCGACTGACCTCGAATTCCTGCGCCGGCTTCGCCTCGATTTAACCGGTCGCATCCCCACCGCAACTGAAGTCCGCGAGTTCCTGGCCGACCCCGCCCCGAACAAACGCGCCCTGCTCATCGACAAGCTTACCGGCAGCCCGGAGTTCGTCGATAAATGGGCCTACTTCTTCATGGACGTCCTCCGCGCCAATGGCAAAATGGGCCGTGGCCACACCCTTTTCCACTACGCCCTGAAAGAGAGCCTCGCCGCCGACCGCCCTTACGACGACTGGGTCCGCTCGCTGATCGCCGCCTCGGCCAAAAGCAA
>JBKJLJ010000807.1:0-5369 GCA_046597015.1 Bryobacteraceae bacterium | reverse complement strand
TGGGCCGCTCACTGTCTTTCTGAACGCGGCCCCGATCTCGTTGCGTCGCACGCGTCTGCGGCCATCGGACGAGATGCTGCTCGTTGGGGCTCTCTCGTCGCTCCTCGAACGACTTGGCCCCCGGCCGGTCAAGTTAGTCGTGTTCAATCTCGACAAGCGCCAGGAGCTATACCGCCGCGAGAACTTCCGCCCGACCGAACTCGGCCAAGTCGGCCGGGCGATCAGTGAACTAGAACTTGGGCTGATTGACTATCAGGTGCTACAGAAGCCCAAGGGTCACGTGGAATTTCTCGCCGACCTGCTCAATCAGGAAGCCAACACGGACACGGTCGTCCTGCTTGGCCCCACCACGCGGTACTACGAAAAGATGCCGGCCGTGAAGCTCGAAAAGGGCTCCGCCCGGCTCTTCAATCTCCAGTTGCTGCCCTTCTTGCGGGCGGGAATTCCGTTCCCGGATATCATCGACTCCGCCGTCCGCCGCCGCAAAGGGAAGAGCCTGCTACTGCGGACCCCGGCCGATTTCGCCAGGGCCATCGACGCGCTCTGATCGACGCCCATCGCCTAAGCGAACGGGCTCCGCTTCAGCGCATATTCCATCGCTTCCTTCGGCACCACATACTTCGCCAACGCCTGATTCCCGATATAGTTCAAATCCTTGAACCCAATCGGACTCGTATAAAACGCATCCACCGTCATCTTGCGAACCCAGTCAAAAAACGCGACGCCGGCTCCCAACTCGTTCGCCCGGCGCACCGTATATCCGGTAAAATCCTTATAAATCGGCGATTTCTGATAAACCAGCTCTTCGCTCTGGCGCTCGGCCAACTCCCGGCCCGCCTCCACCAGCGCGTCCAACATCTGCGTCTGCTGCTCCGGTTTCGCCGCCACAAAGGTCGCCTGATACCGCTTCCGCATCTCCGCATCCAGCCACGCCAAACCACCGTGGAAGATGTCCGCAATCTGGACGTTCTGGCTCGCCAGCGTGTCAATAAACTCGGGTGCCCCAGCGTCGAGCGCACTGCCCGATACCGTGTCCGCCGGCACAATCAAAACCGCTAACTGCTGAATCGTCTTGTACTCGCCCGGAGTGAACGTCTTTACCTTGTAAGTGCCGTTCTTAGCCTTCTCCGCACCGGTCTCGACGTGCACATGCTGCGCCGCCTCCATGTCCATCGCTCCCATCGCGGTCAGGCCCAAGGCCAGCGACCGGATGAGCGCCCGCCGGTCAATCGTTTCTAGCGATACAAAGTTAGACATTGCCTTTCTTCATCTCCTCGGCCAGATAGTCGCAAGCGCGCCAGGCCAATGCATTAATCGTCAACGTCGGGTTCTTATCCGGGTTCGAAGCGAAACTCGCTCCGTCCATCACAAACAGGTTCTTCATCTCATGCGTTTGGCAGTAACCATTCAACACCGAGTCTTTAGCCGACTTACCCATCCGCGCCCCGCCTACTTCATGGATAATCGTCCCGGGGATCGAAATTCCCTGCGATTCGCGCTGGGAAGCGCTCAGGCCAGCGACCTTCCCGCCCATCGCCGTGATGATTTCGGCAAAGGTTTTCTCCATATGCCGCGCCTGTTTCCACTCATAGTCGGTCCACTTGAAATGGAACTTCAACACCGGAATGCCCCACCGATCCACCACGTTCGGATCTAACTCGCAATACGAGTGAATATTCGGAATCATCTCGCCACGACCCGCAAAGCCGATCGTATTGCCATAACCTTCTCGTATCTTGGACTTCATATTGGCGCCGTAACCATAACGACGCGCCGCACCATGGTAGGAACCTACCCCCGGCATACTATAACCGCCGCCAATTTCAATATGATAGCCCCGAGGGAAATCTAATTTGTTGTGTTTGTCCCACAGCCACCACGGCATGAACAAATGTGCCCCGCCGTAGCCGTCGGTGTTGTAATGGGGCATCCCTTCCAACGCCGGCACTGTCCCGGACAACCCGAAGCCCACCGTATCCATCAAGTAACGGCCCAACATCCCCGACCCGTTGGCCAGTCCGTTCGGAAATTCCTTCGATTTCGAGTTCAACAAAATGCGGGTCGATTCGCACGCGCTCGCCGCCAGAATCACAACCTTCGCTTTGATGATCTTCTCGGTCCGCGTCTTCTTGTCGACGTACAGCACGCCCGTCGCCTTCCCGTTCTCGTCGGTCAGCACCTCGCGCACCATCGCCAAATCGAACACCTTCAACCGGCCCGTCTTCATCGCCGGGAAAACCTGCACCTGCGCTGAGCTATAGGCCGAAGCCGATTGGCAGCCCCGCCCGCACTGCCCGCAATAGTGGCACGCCGCTCGACCGTTCAGATTCTTCGTAATCACGGCCCGCCGATTGGCGATACAGATTACGCCCAACTTGTCGCACGCCTTTTTCACGAGCATCTCGTGCACCTTCGGCGGCGGCGCGGCATGAAACTTGCCATCCGGGCAGGAGGCTACGTTTTCAATCGTCCCCGCAACCCCGATGAACTCCTCGGCCTTGTCGTAATACGGTGAAATGTCCTGGTACGAAATCGGCCAGTTGAAGCCTAGGCCGTCCTTGTCGTAAGGCTTAAAATCATACTCGGCGAAGCGAAACGACATGCGCCCGTAGTGGTTGGTTCGCCCACCCAGAATGCGGGAACGGAACCATTGAAACTGGCTCCCTTCGCCCACCGTGTACGGCTCTCCTTCGAGCTCCCAGCCACCGCTCGTTGTCGAGAAAAATCCAAAAGGCTTGCCCTTGCCGAAATACGCCTTGCCGCCCTCTTCGGCCCCCCGATGATCGTAGTCGGTCGGAACCTTGTGTTCCTTAAACTCCGTCCCGACATCCAGCATCGGGCCCGCTTCCAGCAGCGCTACCTTCAGGCCTTTGGCGGTGAGCACATGCACCGCTGTGCCGCCCCCCGCTCCCGAGCCAACCACCACCGCGTCAAAGATTTCCTGACTGATCGCATTCTGAGGCATTCTCCCCTATTCCATCACAACTTGGGCCTTGCTGCGAACTGTTCCAAAAAGTGATGTAATACGCCAACCACCGTGATTAACCGCCGACACTTTCTCGCCGCCGCCGCCGCCCCCCTCCTGGCCCAGGATCCTTGGCCTTCCCCCGTCATCGATATCCATCTCCACCCCCGTCGGGACGGCGTCTCGTCGCTCGACCACGTCCAGGGCGCTGGCATGACCAAGGCGGTCCTCTTGACTCACCTCAAGGACCAAGATCGCGCTAAAGAGCAAATCGCTCGCCATCCTGGAAGATTCACCTGGTTCGTAGCCGCTGACCCGTCCCAACCGGGAGCCATCGCCGGTCTCACCCAAGCCCTCAAAGACGGCGCCATCGGCATCGGCGAAATGAAAAACCATACCGCCGCCGACGCCAAGGACATGCGACGCGTCTACGACCTCGCCGCTGACCACAAAGTCCCCGTTCTGATCCACTTCCAGGAAGCATCCCCGTTCGCCGAGGAAGGCACCTGGAACACCGGCTACCGGCAGTTCGACCAGATCCTCAAAGCGCACAAGAAAACGACTTTCATCGGGCACGCGAACTTCTTCTGGGCCAGCATTAGCGCCGACGTCCCCGCCAATAGCGAATACCCCCCCCGGGCCCGTCAAGCTCGGCGGTTTAACCGACCGCTGGCTAGCCGATTTTCCTAACCTCTTCGGCGATCTGTCGGCCAATTCCGGCAACAACGCCCTGAACCGCGATCCCTCCTTCGCTCGCGCCTTCCTGGCTCGCCACCAGAACAAGCTACTGTTCGGGAGTGACTGTTCCTGCAAAGACGGCCGCGGCACCGGAAGTGGTGCCCTCCTCCCTAGTCTCAAAGGCAAGTGCGTGGGCCGGGAAACCCTAGCCCGACTCCAGGAATTCTCCTCTCCGGATGTCTTCAAAAAGCTCGCGTGGAGCAATGCCCACCGGGTTCTCCGGCTTCCGGTCTAGCGGATTATCCGTAAAACAAATATTCGAGAGAATTCTAATTCTTTTCCTACTAATTCGAAGAGGGTGATGGATTACCCTAATGGAAGTGGAATGGAGAAAGAGAATGCTTCAATCGTCCGCGCAGCACGTTACCGAAGACCAACTCGAAAAATACATGTTGCAGCAAGTTTCCGAACCGGCGGCCGCTGCCGTTGAAGAACACCTGCTCGTCTGTCGTCACTGTCAGGAACAGCTCGAACAACTCGAAGTTTTTACCCGCACGCTTCGATCCGTGGCCCCGATTTTGGACCGAGAGGACCAGCTCGCTCCTGTACAGCCCGGGCTTGGCCAAAGGTTCTTTTCTTGGATCCGCACTCCACTCCCGGCTCTTGCGTTCGGTGCGGCAGCGCTTCTGGCCGTCCTTCTCGTCCCAATGTCCTATCAGTCGGGGGCACCCGGAGGTCCGCCGGTGACTCTCGAACTCCAAGCCATCCGCGCCGCCTCTTCTCCGGAAGCTCCCGCGGGTCGGTCTCTTCTGCTGCGTATTGAGTTGGCCGGATTGACCCCCGCCTCCTCCTATCGCGCCGAACTCGTCTCCGACGCCGGCGACGTTCTGCTCACCCGTTCCTTGGCCGCGGTGGAACCGCCTGTAGCGCTTCTTCCTGTCGACCGGACAATACCAGTGGGACGTTACTGGCTGCGCCTCTACGGCATCGATCATGCGGAACCCATTCGGGAATTTGGTTTCTCGATCCGCTAGCGTGCCTTAGCGCTACCGAACCGGTTCCGGCGTCAACTGCATCATGAACCGTATGACTTTGGGCGGATACTGTTGCCGGGCTGGGTTGTAGGCGGTAATGATCCCTAATGCCGTCCGCCCTCGGTAGATCGGCGAATGCGTAAACCGGCTAGCAACGTACTGAATCCCGGCCTCAACGGTTGTAAACCCGGTTCGACCGGAGTTCCAGCCGAACACGTTGTTCGGTCTTCCGTGTTTGCCCCCGCTTGTTTCCACCATCGCGATGGCGGGTAGCAATCGCCAATCGAGCTTATGCTCGTCCGCTGCTTTCAAAAACGCCCCCGCGTGGGCATGAAGCGGACTACCGTGTTTCGTGAAAAAGGACTTAAGTGTCGCACAACGATCGTCCTTAGGACAATCGGGGGGAGCGCCGTGCAAGATAGGACTGAAAACCGCTAGTCCTGAAATTACGACGCCGGCCAACAGCTGTCCCTGGCTCACGCGAGTAAACATCCCTAATAGGGTAACCCATTGGGGGGGTAGGATGGGTCCAGGATTCCCCATGGTACCCTTCGGGGGAAGCATGCCTTTTCCAATCCGCTCCGTCGCGCTCCTCCTTTTCACTCTCTCCCTGCCGCTCTCCGCTCAACTCGTCGTGGTCCTTAATTCGGGCGACGAGATGATTTCTCTCATCGACCAAAAGTCCCGGACAG
>JBKJLJ010000646.1:0-5508 GCA_046597015.1 Bryobacteraceae bacterium | reverse complement strand
CTTCCGGCCGCGCGAATCGAACTCGCCGTTATAGGGGCGGCTGCCTTCGCTGATCAGCGGATGGTTCTGCGAGTTATGCGGGCCGGCGGCGAATTCCCAAACCCGGTCCGTCACTTTAACCGCGAAACTGTTATGCAGGTCGCCGGTCATCACCATTACAGGCTTGCCCAGACCCTCCCAAAAACGAAGCAACTCCTCGCGTTCCGCCAAAAAAGCCGTCCACGCGTCATCCTTGCCGGCAATGGGATCGGTGGAGCCCGGCGAGCCGACGTGAGGGATCATGAGGTTGACGCTGGAAGCGAGAAAGAAAAAGTCCGCATCACTTTTCGCCATCGATTCCTTCAGCCACGCATGTTGCGTCTTGCCGAGCATCAGCGGACCCGGGCGCTCCGGATGGGGCACGTCGTGCATATCGCGTTCGCCTCGGGTATCCAGCAGATACACTTCGACGTTGCCGACGCGGAAACTGCCGTAGTTGTGGCGGCCGATGGAGTAGGAGCATTGGCCGTCCTGGGGGAACGACGGCTTTACCCGGACGCGGTGTTGATCGAGGACCGCGGCGATCTCATAGACCCCGGCATTCGGGTCCCCCGCCGGGGCGTTCTTACCCGGCGGCACGCCGGCCTTCGGGCCGCCCCAATGGACGTGGAGATTGGTCGCCGCGGCGAGATTGATCTTGGTGAAATCGGCGTTGGGGTCCGTCAGAACGTCACCCTTTAAAGTCGCTCGCCCGAAGTGGATGCCTTGCTTGGAAGCGGTGGGATTGCTGCCAGCAATGTAGTCATACCAACCTTGCAGCGCGATGTCCCGGAACACCGCCTCCTGGGTCTTGACCCCAGGCGTACCGGTGCCGTAGACGTCGTTCAGTATCTCATGATCGTCCGGGGTGAAGTATCCAGGAACCTCCCGGTGCCACGCCGAAAGGGTCTTACCTCGTTCCAGGTACAGTTTGAAATTTTCCCATACGCCCGTGATGCTTGGGGCGATCTGCGCGAGAAGCGGCGTATCTTTCAGGCCGGTCTGCATCTTCCATTGGTCCACCGTGAAATCGCGCTTTTCCTCGTAGATCCAGTCCCCGTTCATGATCGAGAACAGAACTTTGCGGCCATGCTGCTCCCGCATAGTTTTGTACGCGGGAAGCGTGGCACCGAGTTCGCCACCGCTTTTTTGATTCGCGCAGGAACCGAATTGGAAGCTGAAGTTGAACAGGCCGCGGGGATTGGTTTCCGCATCCCGGAAGCGCTCGGGAGAGGGCACCGTTTGAAAGGTGCCTGTGATCGGCGACCCTTCTATGGCGTAGTGATAGCGCGTGCCGGGCTTTAGATTGGCGAGGCGCGTCCAGGCCGAGCAATCGTGATCGGCCAAGGTGGGGACGGCGGACGAGAGCTGATCGAGGGCCGTGGCCGAAAGGCCGTAGCGGACCCGAAAGGAACCGGGCTTCGGCGTCCGAGCCCAAACCCACACGTCATTCATGCCAACGTGGCCGAGGAAGGGGCCGTGAGTGATCGTCGACTGAGCCGAACTGACCTGCATGCTCGCGCTGCCCGCCAAGGCGGCCTTCGCCATCTGCCTGCGATTGAATTTCATGCCGCTATGCTAATACAAATGGCGAAGAAGACGTGGGCTCAAAAAATGAACGACGGTCGCAAGCCCGAAGTGGTGGTCCTCGAAAAGCCATATGCAGGCTTGCCAACTGGTGCGCGATTGCTGATCCCGACTCCGGGCTTGGTGCAAGCTTATGTCCAAAAGATCCCGCGCGGCGTAACGGTCCCGGTGCCTGCGTTGCGTGACGATCTGGCGAGAGAGTTCGACGCTGCCGGAACCTGCCCGCTTACGGTCGGGATCTTCCTGCGGATCGTGGCGGAGGCGGCGTGCGAACTGCTCAAAGACGGCGCGCAGACAGCCGAAGTTACTCCTTTTTGGCGGGCGATTGATCCTAAATCACCTTTGGCCGGAAAAGTTACATGCGGCGCGGCCTTTATCGAATCCCAAAGGGCGAGCGAGCAGTGATAAGCTGGTGAACCGTTCTTTCCTTCTGCCATGCCGCCGCGTAAACCGTTGCCTCAGCAACTACCAAAAATCTGTATCGCCCTCGGACTTCCGACTGTCGCGAAGCTACTGCAGCACGCCCAGAACGAGATAGAAGGTGGTGAACGTTTCTTAGAGTTCCGGCTTGACTACCTGCCCGACCCCAATGAAGGCGCCAAAGCGATCGCGCGCTTCCTCGAAGCGAACCCGGAGGCGTCGATCCTCGCCACTTGCCGTCGGCATCAGAACCACGGTAAGTACAACGGCTCGATCGACGAGCAGATCCGAATTCTGGAACTCGCCGTCCGGTCGGGTGCCTGCGCGATCGACGTCGAAATTGAAAGCGCCGAGAGCGCGCCCAGCAAGCTTGACCATCTCCGCGCCGAAAGCACCCTCATCCTCAGCTATCACAACTACGAAGGCACCCCACCGCCCGAAACAATTCTGAAGCGGATGTTGAAGATCCCCGCTCATGCCTACAAAGTGGTGACCACGGCAAAGAAGCCGAATGACAGCCATAAACTGCTGGCGCTGGCGAAAGCGTTTCCACGGGAAAAATTGATCCTATTGGCCATGGGCGAATGCGGTTTCCCTACCCGGGTCCTTTCCCCGGCCTGGGGCGGCGTCTATACCTATGCGGCCCCCACCTCCGCCGAAGGCACAGCCAGCGGACAGGTCTCCGCCCGCTTGCTGCGGAACCTCTATCGCATTGAAAAGTTCTCCAAAAACGCGAAGATCTTCGGTGTCGTGGCTGACCCCGTCCGGCATTCCATCTCCCCGCAGGTTCACAACCGCGCGTTCCAATCCAAACGCATCGACGCGGTGTATTTACCCTTGCTCGTGCAACCGGCCCATATGAAGGATTTCTTCGCCTTCGCCGACAATCTCCCGCTCACCGGATGCAGCATTACCATTCCGCACAAGCAAAAGATCATCCGGTATCTGGACGTGGTCGAGCCCCTCGCCCGCCGGATCGGAGCCGTGAACACCATTTGGAAGAAGGCGGGCAAATGGCGCGGTACGAATACGGATGCCGCTGGGGTTACCGTCCCCCTCAGCAAACGTCTGAAGCTGAATAAGTCGAGCGTGTTGATTGTCGGCAACGGCGGGGCGGCCCGCGGAGCAGCGTTTGCCTTGGCCGACGCAGGAGCGACAATTTCGCTCGTCGGGCGGAATCTCGACCGCGTCCGCGCCCTGTCCCGGATTTGCGGAGGAGAGCCCCTCTCCCGCGACCAAGCCGTGCAGAAACATTTCGACGTCGTCGTCCATGCCACCCCGATCGGCATGTGGCCCAACGTCAAAGACTGCTTCTTTGACGACCACATCCCGGGAGACATCGTTTTCGACATGGTCTACAACCCGATGGAAACGCTGTTGCTGGCCAAGGCGAAGAGCCAAGGCCGGGAGGTGATCAACGGCCTTCAGATGTTCCTTGAACAGGCCGCACAACAGTTCGAAATCTTCACCGGGGAAACCGCCCCCCGCGCGGTGATGGAGAAGGCCGCACTCGAAGCGCTCGGCGCGAAAAGCGGATAGCTCATAATAGGGGGATCATGCGGCGTCGCGATCTTGCTTCTATCTTCTTAACAGCGGTGCCAGTTTCGGCCCAGACAACGGCCACCCCGGCCCCGGATGCCCTGACCGCCGCTCGCGAAAGGGTCCGCGCCGCAGGGGCCGAGTTGGCGAAAATCGCCGTACCAATGGCCACCGAACCGGCGTTCCAATTCAAGGCCTACTAGAATGAAGCCGAACTTTCCGGAAGAGTTTTTCTACCTCTCTTTGGGAGAAATCCAGGCCAAGCTTCGGGCCAAGGAATTCAAGGTCAAGGAGCTCACCGAGGCGTGGTGCGATCGTCTGGAGAGCCGCGGCCCGAAGTACAACGCGCTCGCCCACTCGCTCCGCAAGCCCGCGATGAAGGCCGCGAAGTATCACGACAAGGACTTCAAACGCGAACGATTCCGCAGTCCTCTGCATGGAATCCCCTACGGCGCCAAGGACCTGCTCAGCTACGCCGGCCACCCCACCGAGTGGGGCGCGCCGCCCTTCAAGGGCCAAGTGTTCAAAGAGCACGCCAAGGTCATCTCGAAACTCGAAGGCGTCGGCGCCAACTGCATCGGAAAGTTAGCCATGGTGGAGCTGGCCGGAGGCGGCGGTTACAGCTACCCGAATGCCTCCTCCACCGGCCCGGGCTTAAATCCCTGGGACGTCACCCGCTGGTCCGGAGGTTCCTCTTCGGGGTCCGCCGCGGCCGTCGCCGCCGGGTTGGTGCCATTTGCGTTAGGCTCGGAAACTTGGGGATCCATCTTGACCCCGGCTTCCTACTGCGGAGTCACCGGCTTGCGGCCGACCTACGGACTCGTCTCCCGCTCCGGGGCGATGGCCTTGTCCTGGACCATGGACAAAATCGGACCGATTTGCCGCACCGCCGAGGATTGCGGCCTGGTCTTGCAGGTAATCGCGGGCGGTGACGAAGAGGACCCTGGCTCGGCGGGAAAGAGCTTTTACTACACCCCCGAATACGTGCGCCCGTTCTCCGAAATGCGGATCGGTTGGAACCCGGCCGACCTGGACGCCGTGCAGGATCCCGCCGTCCGTCAGGCGCTGCGCGAGGCGGTCCAACTATTGCTGAAACTCGGCTTTCAAGTGAAGGAAGTAAAGCTACCGGAACTGCCCTACTCCACAGTCGCCTCGACGATCATCGGATGCGAAATGGCCTCCATTTTTGAACCCCTGGTCGCGGATGGGCGAGTGCAGCAGTTGGTCGACAAGAACCAAGCCGCGGGCATTGTCGCGGCCACCGAATACAAAGCGACCGACTACCTGAAGGCCATGCGGCTGCGACGAATGATTCAGGAGACGATGGGGAAAGTGTTCGACGGCGTGGATGTCTTGATTAGCCCCAGCGCCGCCGGCGTCGCAACGCCAATCAACGAATCGCTGCTCGGCACTGCCGGGCGAGGTCGGCTGCCGCTCGGAGCGGCGGGCAACGTGGCGGGCTTGCCGGCGCTGTCGCTACCCTGCGGCCTCGTGCAAAATCTGCCGATCGGCATCAGCATCGTCGCCCGAGCCTTCCAGGAAAATCTGCTTCTGGCCGTCGGCAAGCAGTTTCAGGCGCAAACGGATTGGCACAAGCGCCGTCCGCCGCTGCCCGCATGATCCCTCTCCTCCTCGTTTTCTCCGCGGCCTGCGCCTACACAGATCTGCGCAACCGGCAGATCCCCAACGCCCTTACGCTCCTCGGCGCTTTGGCTGGGTTCGTTTTTCATGGCTGGCGCGCCGGTTGGGCCGGACTAGGCTTCTCCGCCATCGGCTTCGGAGCCGCCTTCGGCATCTACCTCATCTTTTTTCTGCTGAAAGGCCGCGGCGGCGGAGACTTGAAAATGATGGCCGCCCTCGGTGCCATTCTCGGTTGGAACAACTGGCTGCTGCTGTTCGTCCTGACCTCCCTGCTCGGCGGCGTCGTCGCACTGATCGTAGTGG
>JBKJLJ010000414.1:0-3931 GCA_046597015.1 Bryobacteraceae bacterium | reverse complement strand
GCGGCGCGGCGGGGGAGGGGTTGATGAGGTCCGTCACGGCGCGGAGCAGCTGTTCCGGGCGGACGAGGGGTTTGGGCAGGACGGCGGAGTAGCCGAGACGGAGCCATTTTTCGGCGTTCGTTTGTCCGCTGGGGCCGGGGGCGAGGATGATGAGCGGCAGGGGTGCGAGGCGAGTGGCGGCTTCGGCGGGGGTGGCGTCGGGAAGGGACGCGTCGACGAGGGCGAAGGTGAACGGTTCGGTGGCTTCGTTGATGGCTGCGGCGGCCTCGCCGGCGGAGGCAACGACCTGATGGGGCCAGTTCCAGGATTCACACCAATCGGAGACGACTCGGCGGGCGGCGGGCAAATCATCGACAATAAGGACGCGGGGCGGCGAGGGGAGAGGGGCAGGCGGCGGATCCGAGGCCGGGAGGTCCGGCGGGGTGGGGAGCTGGAAGGAGAATTCGGAGCCGACGCCGAAAGTACTCACGAATTCGAGCTTTCCGCCCATGGCTTCGATGAGGCGGCGAGAGATGACGAGGCCGAGGCCGGTGCCGCCGAAGCGGCGGGTGGCGGAGGAATCGACCTGCGCGAAATCCGAGAAGAGAAGGCCCTGCTTGGACGCCTCGATCCCAATGCCGGTATCGACGATGGCGATGCGGAGGGTGCTTTCCCCGGCGTCTTCGGCGTGGATGACGATCGAGCCTCTTTCGGTAAATTTGATCGCGTTTCCGACTAAATTCAGGAGCACCTGGCGGATGCGCCCGAGGTCGCCGACGGCGAAGCGGGGCAGGCGGGGGCTCCAATCGAGAACGAGTTCGACGGCCGAGGAGCTGAAGCGGGGGCTGAGGAGTTCACAGACTTCGACGGCCGTTTGGCGGACGTCGCAGGGAATCGATTCCAGGGTCATGCGTCCGGCTTCGATCTTCGAAAAGTCCAGGATGTCGTTGACGATGTCGAGGAGCGCTTCGGCGGAGTAGCTGAGGGTGTTGACGTATTCGCGCTGGTCGGGGGAGAGGGGCGTGTCGGCAAGGACGTTGGCGAAGCCGATGATCCCGTTCATGGGGGTCCGGATTTCATGGCTCATATTGGCGAGGAAATCGGACTTTGCCCGGGAAGCGTCTTCGGCGGCTTGGCGGGCGAGGACGAGTTGGCGGGCTGCTTCCTTTTGTGTGCTGATATCGGCGACTACCTCGAGAAACCCGACGAGTTCGCCGGAAGGGTTCCGGAGGGCGGTGACGGAGAGGAGCACGGGGAAGCGGGATCCGTCTTTCCGGATGAAGGTCCATTCGTCGGTGCTGGGTAAGTTCAGCCGGGCGCGCCCGACCATGACCTCGAGGCCGGGCTCGACGGGGATGCCGAGTTGGGCGCTGATTTCGGGGGCCCGGGCCGCTATTTCGGCGGAATCGTGCCAAGCGGCAGGCGTGAGCCGATCAATGACTTCCGAAGCGGCGTAGCCGAGCATGGTTTCGGCGGAGCGGTTGAAGGACAGGACGAGCCCGGTGGGCGAGGTGGCGACGACGGCGAATCCGGCGAAATCCGAGAAGGCGCTTTGCCAGGCGACCGCGGCGGCAAGGCGATTTTCGGCGGCTTTGCGTTCCGTGATGTCGTGGACGACCACGAGCCGGGAGTCGTCCGATTGGGCGGGTGCGAGCCGGAGCTCAAGGATGTACTTGTCCGCAGGGATGACGAGTTCACACTGCGTGGTGATAGGACCGGTGGAGTCCGGTTGGCGGAGCATCTCGCGAATGGCGCGGGCTACTGGGGGGATGATAAGGGTCTCGGAGGGGTCAGTCAGGCTCGGGAATCCTGGGGGACCGTGGAGATCGAGGAGGTGTCCGGAGCGGCTGATCCGAAGCAGGGCGTCCGGGATGGCGGTGAGGAGTTCGCGGTGGCGGAGTTCGGATTCGCGGATCAGTTCGACGCGTTCGCGGTCGAGAGTGATGTCTTGAAAGGTGCCATTGAGGGCAACGCAACGGCCATTTTCGAACTGCGGTTCGACGATGGAGCGAACCCAGATGAGATTGCCTTTGGCAGTGATGAGTGGCCATTCGCGGTCCCAAGATTCGCCCGTTTCGATGGAAATGGAGACGAACCGTTCGACTTCAGCGCGGACGGACGGATGGAAAAAATTAATGGCGTCGGCCAGGGTCGGCTCAAAGTCAGGGTCGACTTCGTGAATGCGTTTAACCTGTGCGCTCCACACGGGCAGGCGGCGCTGGAGATCGAGCTGCCAAGCGCCGACCTTCGACAGTTCCGACATGCGGGAAAGGAGGCGGGCACTTCTCTGGAGACTGAGTTCCGACTCCTTACGGGCCGTGATGTCGAGTTCGATGGCAATGAACCCGCTAATGCGGCCCTGGGCGTCCGGCAAGGGCTGGGCGTCAATGCTCATCCAGTACCTCCGGCCGTTTTTGGCGTAGTTCATGATCTCGACTGAGAAGCCGAGGTGGGCCGCCATGCTCGCGCGCATGTGGGCGACGGTGGCGCTGTCGGTTTCGGGCCCCCGTAGAAATTCGCTGGCCTTGCGGCCAACCGCCTCGGCGAAAGTATAACCGGAGATGCGGGTGAAGCCTTCGTTGACCCAATCGATGCGGCCGGAGAGGTCGGTGACGACGATGCCGTTGGTGGTGACCGCGGCGATGTGGGCCAAGCGCGCGTGTTCCGTGGCCATCGCCTTTTGGGATGTGATGTCTCGAGCGGCCGCGTAGACGATGCCGCCCGCGCCCGGGATGGCGGACCAACTGAGCCACTTGTAGCTTCCGTCGGCGCAGCGGTACCGATTCTCAAAATCCGAGATGGGTACGCCCGAAGCGCGCAGGGCGGAGGCCTGTTCAGACGTTTTCCGATCGTCGGGATGAACGAGGTCCAGAAACGGAACCGACGTTAGTTCGGCGGCCGTATAGCCGAGGGTTTGTTCGAAAGCTGGATTGACCCAGAGGAAATACCCTTCGGGGGAAGCAGTACACAAGAGAGCAAGTGAGACTTGACAGAATCGTTCGTAGTCGACGGGAGGAGTACCGGACAAAACTAACCACACCTCCTATAAGGTTTATCGGCGAGGTTCAGCCAAATTAGAGTTCGACCTATTTTTATGGTCTACATAACCGGTCCGATACGCCAAGGCACGAACTCCTGGTGACCGAGGCGTTCGGCGCAAGTTTTTTCTCCGCTGGCCACGCGAAGGATCATGTCGAAGATCTCCTGGCCGACTTGTTGGACGGAGGCTTCTCCGTCGGCGATGCGGCCGGCGTTGATATCCATGTTGTCGCGCATGCGGCGGAAGGTATTCGAATTCGTCGCGACTTTGACGACCGGGATGGTGGGGAAGCCGATGGCGCTGCCGCGACCGGTGGTGAAACAGATGACGTTGCAGCCGCCAGCGGCGAGTCCGGTGAGGGAGACGGGGTCGTAGCCGGGGGTATTCATGAAGCCGAAGCCGGGTTCCGTGATGCGCTCGGCGTACTCGTAGACTTGCGTGAGGGTGGAGGTTCCGCCTTTGGCGACCGCGCCGAGGCTTTTTTCCAGAATATTGGTGAGGCCGCCTTCTTTATTGCCGGGAGAGGGGTTGTCGTTGAAGTTCGAGTTCGTGAACTGGTTGAGGTAAACCTTGTACTCGGCGATCATGCGGAGGAGCTTTTCGCCGGTGGCGCGGTTGCGGGCGCGTTTGACGAGTAGGTGCTCGGCGCCGATGATTTCGGTGGTTTCGGCTAGAATGCTGGCGGCACCTAGTTCGGCGAGCAGGTCTGAGCAGTGGCCGAGGGCGGGGTTGGCGGTGATGCCGGAGAAGGAATCCGAGCCGCCGCAGTTGAGGCCGAGGGTGATGAGGCTGGCGGGGAGTTCGGTGCGATGTTCGGCGGCGAGGCCTTCCATCTGCTCCAGGATGAACTTGCGAGCGGCTTCGATGGCGCCTTTGGTGCCGCCGGAGTTCTGTAGCGTCATGCCCATCAGA
>JBKJLJ010000482.1:0-10595 GCA_046597015.1 Bryobacteraceae bacterium | reverse complement strand
TGGCCGTCCGGGATGTGCGTCTGGAACGCAATGTGGAGATCGGCTGCGCCGCGTACTGGGCGCATCGCGGCCCCGGCCACGCCGGCCAATGGGAGACGTCACTGATGCTGGCGTCCCGTCCCGAACTTGTCGACCGCAACGCCGACTTTTCCGCCGGCCGCGAACCGGACTGCCGCCCGGAGCGCCCCGACTTCTGGAAGGCGATCAATGGCTATACCGACGACCCGCGGCTGGCGACCGCCGAATACGGCCAAGCCCTCGGCGACGAAATCATCGCCGAACTCGCCGCCATTCTCAAGGACTTCGCCAAAAATCAATTATGACCCGCCGACAACTGCTCGCCCTCGCCGCCTCGACCGACGCTCCCGTCATCGACACGCATATTCACCTCTGGGAGCCGGCCAAGTTTCCGTTCCACAAGGACGCGACCTACGCCCCGCCGCCGGAGCCACTGGAGCCCTATGTCGCCTTCGCGCAGGCCGCCGGCATCCATCACGCCGTGGTTGTGCACCCGGAGCCGTATCAGGACGATCACGCCTATCTGTGGCACTGCCTGCACCAGCCAATGTTCAAGGGCACGTTGCTGCTCGACCCGATCGACCCCCGAACGCCCGCGCGGATGCGGGGCATGGTGAAGGAGCATGCGAACCGCATCGTGGCCCTGCGGATTCACGCCATGAACGGCCCGACGCAGCCGCCGCTGCGGTCCGGTCCCATCAAGAACCGCGACCTGCGCCACCCCGGCGTGGCGACCTGCTGGCGCACGGCGGCGGACCTCGGCCTGGCGATTCAGATGCATTTCGTCCCCACCCAAGCGGAGGCCATTGGAGCCCTCTGCGCTGCCTTCCCGGGGGTTACCGTGATCCTCGACCATATGGGGCGTACCGGCACCGCGGCGGGCGGCCTGGACGGCGTCCTGGCGCTGGCGAAGCACCCCAAGGCCATCTTCAAATACTCCGGCTGGAGCTACTTCACGGTTCCGGTGCAGCCGGTCGTCAACCGGGCTTACGAAGCGTTCGGGCCAGACCGGATCATCTGGGGCGGCCTCGGCATGAACGCGGCTGAATACACGAAGAACAAGGCGCTGTTTGCCGAACACTGGGCATTCATTTCGGCCGCCGACCAGGCCAAAATCCGGGGCCGGAACGCGGCGCGGATTTACAAATTCTAGGGTATCTTTAGCACTCCTTTACAGTGCCGATCGAAACGAAGCGGCCACAGTAGGGTTCAAAGCAGTATGAAACGCATTACCCTAGTTTTCAGCCTGGCCACGTTAGCTTTCGCCCAGCCCCGTCGCGGCGGCCCCGCGCTTCAACTCCTCGATGCCGATAAAGACGGCGTGATCTCCGTCGCCGAACTAAACAACGCTCCCGCCGCTCTCGCCAAACTGGACGCGAACGGCGACGGCCAACTCACCGCAGACGAACTACGGCCTCAGGGCAGACCACCAGCGGACGGAGACATGGCGAAGTCGCTGATGTCGTTCGACAAGAACGGCGACGGCAAACTCGCCAAGGACGAACTCCCCGAGCGGATGCAAGGGATGCTCGCTCGGGGTGACAAAGACGGCGACGGGTTCCTCTCCCTCGCGGAACTGAAGGCGATGGCGCCGCAGCGCCGAGAGGGAGAAGACGGTGGCCACCGGGGTGCCGGCGGCGGAATGATGCGGATGGACCCGATACTGGCGGCGATCGATGCCGATAGGAACGGCACCATCTCCGCGGCCGAGCTACGGAACGCGACCATCGCGTTGCGGGCACTCGACAAGAACAACGACGGCCAACTCTCCGGCGACGAGATTCGCCCGGCGTTTGGCGGCCGCGGCCGGGGCGAAAGGAAGGAAAAGAACTAGTGACGCGCCGCCAACTTCTACTCGCCTCGCTGGGTCCGAAGCAGGAGACCTTCTTCCGTTACGGCCATGAAAACGTGCTCGGCACGTCACTTGACCTGACGTTCGTCGCCCGCAGCGAGGCCGACGCGGAGTTGGCGGAGGCAGCGGCACTCAACGAAATCGACCGGCTCCGGGCGGTGCTCAGCACTTGGGATCCGACCTCGGAAGCAAGTCGCTGGCTCCGTTCGCGGAACGAACCCACTGCGGTGTCCGAGGATCTGTGGGCGGTGCTCACAGCCTACGACCAGTGGCGGGTTCGTTCGGGCGGGTTGGTCGACCCGGCGGTAGCGGTGGCGGGGGAACTCTGGGTGCAAGGCCGGGTTCCCTCCCCCGCGGAACGGGTGGCGGCCGTCGAGCTAATCCAGCAACGGCACTGGCTGCGGAACGAAGCCAATCGAACCGCGACGCGCCTTTCGACCACCCCGCAGGTGTTTGCAAGTTTGGCGAAAAGTTACGTGCTCGATCGGGCCGCCGAGGCTGCCTTGGCCACGCCGATTCTCGGCGCGATGGTGAACCTGGGAGGCGACCTGGTGGTCCGCGGTGACCTGAGCCAGGCTATCGACGTCCGCGACCCGAACGAAGGAACGGCGGCGCGGTTGGCGGTGCAGGATCGGGCGGTCGCGACCAGCGGCGACTACCGCCGCGGCTACGAAATCGGAGGCCGCCACTACTCTCATCTGCTCGATCCGCGTACGGCCGATACGGCCACGGCGGTGCGCAGCGCTACGTTGATCGCAACCGACGCCGTAACAGCTGGAGCGATGGCGACTGCCCTGGCGGTGGCCACCGTCGAAGAGGGCCAGCGGCTGGCCGGATCGATGCCGGGCGTCGAATACCTGCTGCTCGCCGCGAATGGCCGCCGCGTTTCCAGCCCCGGCTGGGTCGCGTTCGCGCAGGCCCCTCCGGCCAAGGCGAGCGACATGGAACTGGCCGTGAACTTCGAACTGGCGCGGATGGACGATCAACGATACCGCCGCCCGTACGTCGCGGTGTGGATCGAAGATGCCGACAAGTTCCCCGTTCGCACGCTCAGCTTTTGGGTGCAGAAGACCCGCTGGTGGCCCGATTTGAAGGGCTGGTATCGCGGCGACAAGCTGCGGTCGATGGCCGAAGGCACGGAGATCGCCGCCACCATCGCCAGTGCGACCCGGGCCCCGGGCAAGTACACCGTCAAGTGGGACGGCAAGGACGCTAAGGGCCAAACGGTGAAGCCGGGCAAGTACGCCGTCTGCATTGAAGCCGCGCGCGAGCACGGCACCTATCAACTCATCCGTCACGAAATGGAGTTCAACGGCACGCCGAAAACGGTGCCGCTTTCTGGCAATGTCGAAATCGCTTCTGCTTCCCTTGAATACCGCAAAGCCGCCCGTTGAACTCGCTCCGCGCACGCGGGGGCAAATGAGCCGGCGGACGGCCACCATCTCGCGCTGGCTGCATATCTACCTGTCGATGGTCAGCTTCGCGTTGCTGCTGTTCTTTGCCGTGACGGGGCTCACCTTGAACCACACCGACTGGTTTGCCGCCCAAATGCGGACGAATCAAGTGCGGGGCCAAGTGCCCCCGGCATGGCTCAAGCCGGAGCCGGCGAAGCTGGAAATCGTCGAGCACCTGCGGAAAAACCATGGCATCAAAACGGGCCTGAGCGAGTTCCGCGTGGACGACAACCAGTTGGGAATTGCGTTCAAAGGCCCGGGCTATTCGGCCGACGTGGTGCTGGACCGGACGACCGGCCAATATGACGTGACCGAGACGAAGATGGGCCTGGCGGCGGTGATGAACGACCTGCACAAAGGCCGCGACACGGGTCCGGCGTGGAGCCTGTTTCTGGACGTTTCAGCCGGGCTGATGGCCGTCGTCTCCTTCACCGGCCTGGTGCTGCTGTGGTTCCTGCAGCGGAAGCGGATGGCCGGCATGATCACGATGGCGGCGGGGGCGCTGGCCTGCTATCTCGTCTACGTGATCTGGGTGCCGTAACTACTTCGTCAGCACTTCGTCCAGGTTGAGCAGTTGGTTGGCGAGCATCGTTAACGCCGCGCCTTCGGCCGGGGCGACGGTCGAATCAGCCGGTGCCGCGCCCGCGGCCATCAGCTTCTTCGCGTCCGTTAAATTGCCATCGTAGTAGCGCAAATACTCCTGAAACGACTTGCGCGCAATCTGCCGTTCGGTCGCGGCTAAGGGCCGGCCGAGGACGGCATCGGCCAGGAAGTCGGCGCGCGGATCGAAGTCGATCGAGACCTTATAGGCGCGCTGGCCGAGCACGCGGGCGGCTTCGACAAACTGCACGTCATTCATCGTCACGAGAGCCTGCAGCGGCGTATTCGTCCGCTCGCGGCGAACGGTGCACGCTTCGCGTGTCGGGGCGTTAAAGATCTCCATACTGGCCGGCGGGGCGCTGCGTTTCCAGAACCAATAAACGCTGCGGCGGTAAAGCTTGTCCCCGGCGTCGGCCTGGTAGAAGCGGGTGTTCGAGCCATTCATCGCGACCGTCTCCCAGACGCCGCCAGGCTGGTACGGCTTCACGCTCGGCCCCCCGATTTCGCCGGCCAGCAGACCGCTCGAAGCCAAGGCGTAGTCGCGGACCATTTCGCCATCCATGCGGAAGCGAGGGCCCCGGCTCAGCAGCCGATTTTCCGGGTCCTGCGCTAATTTTTCGGGCGTCGAAACAGCGGCCTGACGATAGGTGGCAGAGAGCATCACCTGCTTATAAAACCGTTTGACGTCCCAGCCGCCTTCCCGGAAATCCACCGCGAGCCAATCGAGCAATTCCGGGTTCACCGGGGCTTGGCCTTGGCTGCCGAAGTCTTCCGCGGTGCGCACCAAGCCGTCTCCGAATAGCTCCTGCCACATGCGGTTCACCGCGACCCGGGCGGTCAATGGGTTCTCCGGCTTCAGCAGCCATTGAGCCAAACCGAGGCGATTGCGGGGCAGATCGGCGCCCATCGGCGGGAGCACGCTGGGCGTGTTCGCTTCCACTTTTTCGCGCTTCTGGTCGTAGGCTCCCCGGTAAAGAATATTGGCAAAGGGCATGGAGCCCGCCCGCTCCTGCATCACGTGCGTAACGGCCCCGCGACGAACGATGGCTTTGGCTTCGAACTGCAATTTTGCTTGCTCGGCGGCGAGCTTGGGGTAGGTGCCATCGCGATGGAAGAGGTAATAAGTCCGCAGCGCTTCGCGGTCTTCGCCCTTCCGGATGGCGGGCCAATCGGCGAGCACGCGGGCCTCGGTCTCACTGACCACGCGCTTCAAGATTCGGAAGTCGGTGATCTCTCCACCGGCGAGCATCTTGCCCAGCAGCAGTGGCGAAGCCGAATCAATGCGTCCCGGAAGCTGAACGTTTTGGTTGCCAGCGCCCTGGGTGGGGACAGCCTTGCCGTTGAGGTAGAGGCTGAGGCCGGACTGGTGGCGGGTGCCATCATAGGCGACGACCAGGTGGTTCCAGGAGCCTTGGGCCATCTGGCTTAGGTGGCTGGCGCGGATTTCGATATTTTTACCTTCGTCGCCGATCAGGCGGAAGGAGGGCACTCGCGAGCCGACGTCGATGGTCCAGCCGCGGCCCTTGTCGTCGGCGTCCTGCTGGGCGGCGATTGTATAGCTCTGCTCGGTCTTGGGGAAGAAGAAGGATACGGCGATCGTGAACGCTTGATCGGCCAGCAGGCGGGGGACCTTGACGGCGGCTACGCCTTCGTTCTTTTCAAAACGCAAGGGCGAGCGGAGGGTGTAGAGCTCATCCTTGGCAGCCAGCGGGGCTCCGACAATGCCTTTGCTGCGCGACGAGCGAAGCCACTCTTCGAACTTGGGGTCGGCGCTGGTGCGACGTTGATCGAGTTCCGATTGCAGTGCCCGGCGCCGGGCGGAAACCTGGTCCCAGCGCTCCCGATCTTCGCTGCGCGGAACGACCAGAACCGGCGGGGTGTCAGGGATATTGTCGTCCATCACGTTCTGCGTGGTATTCCGGAAGAAGGCGCCTAGGGAGTAGAAATCCTTCTGGGTAATGGGGTCGAACTTATGGTTGTGGCAGGCGGCGCAGCCGACGGTCATGCCGAGCCAGACGGCTCCCACCGTATCGGCCCGGTCCTTGGCATAGATTTCGGCGTACTCGTCCTCGATCAAGCCGGCTTCGTTCGTCGTGGGATTGCAACGCTGGAAGCCGGTGGCGATTCGTTGATCGAATGTAGGATTAGCGAGCAGGTCGCCGGCAAGTTGATCGGTCGTGAAGCGGTCGAATGACAGATTGCGATTAAAGGCGCCGATGACCCAATCGCGGTAGGGCCACATCTCGCGATAGTTATCGACGTGGATGCCGTGGGTATCGGCGTAGCGCGCGGCATCGAGCCAGTAACGGGCGCGGTGCTCGCCGTAGCGGGGCGAGGCGAGCAGGCGGTCGAGCAGCTTTTCATAGGCGGCCGCGGACGAGTCAGTAAGGAACGAATCCAGGTCGGACTTTGACGGCGGGAGGCCGGTGAGGTCGAGCGCGGCGCGGCGGGCGAGGGTGCGCTTATCGGCTTCGGGGGCGGGCGTCAGGCCCTTCAGCCGGTTGCGGACGAGGAAGTCGATGGGATTGCCGCTGGCGACGGCGGGCCGCACGGGAGCCTCGTAGGCCCAGTGAGCGGTCCAGGGGGCCCCGTCTTCGATCCAGCGTTTGAGCGTGGCGATCTGTTCGGGAGCGAGCTTTTTATGGGACGACGGCGGGGGCATGATCCGCTGCGCGCGGGTCTCGGTGACACGGGCGAGAATGGCGGCCCGTTTGCCCACCAGCGAATCCTTCTGATCGAGACGCAAACCAGCCATGCGGGTGCCAGCGTCGGGTCCATGGCACTGGAAGCAGTTATCGGCTAGGATGGGCCGGACTTCGCGTTGATAATCGACTGCCAGCAGGACGGAGGCAGAGACGGCAAACACGAGCAGAGTACGCATAAGGGTTCGTCTCTAGTTTATGCCTCTATCGTCTCCGGAGTCGGAGCGCCACGGCGCTGTTGCACCCAAGTGCCGAGGTCGTCGAGCAGGCTGTAGGCTACCGGGGTCAAAATCAGGGTCAGAAGCAGCGAGAGGCTCTGGCCACCGATGACGATGATGGCGATCGAGCGGCGCTCTTCGGCGCCGGGGCCGGTGCCGAGGGCAAGCGGCAACATACCGGCGACCAGGGTGATGGTGGTCATCAGAATGGGGCGGAGACGGTCTTTGTTGGCTTGTAAGATTGCAGCCGCGCGGTCCAGGCCTTCCCGGCGCAAGTTGTTGGTATGGTCGATCTGCAGAATGCTGTTTTTCTTCACGACGCCGAACAAAACCAGAATGCCGAGGGCAGAGTAAAGATTGAGCGTTTCCCCGAACAGCCACAACGAAAGGAAGCCGAACGGGACAGCCAGCGGGAGGCTGAGCAGGATGGTCACAGGATGCAACAGGCTTTCAAACTGCGAGGCCAGAATCATATACATGAAGACGATCGAGAGGCCGAAGGCGAGGAGAAACTCGGTCAGGGTCCGCTCGAATTCGCGGCCGCGGCCGATGATCGTCGTCGAGTAGGTGGCCGGCATGTTCATCGCGTCAGCGGCCTTGAACATTTCCGGCAGCCGATCGCCGAGGCCATAGCCGGGCAGGATGTTGGCCCGGATACCCACCTGGCGCTGGCGGTCCAGACCTTCGATGCGATAGGCCGAAATGGCTTCCTTCATCTCGACGACGTTATCGAGCCGGACGAGGCCCAGGCGGGCTTTGGTGGATGGGACATAGAGCTTAGAAACGGTCGCCATCGAATTCCGGTCGGTGTCCTTCAGACGGACTTCGACGTCATACTCTTCGGCGATTTTATCGTCCCGGAAGCGCGAGACTTCGTCGTCGCCGCCCACCATCAGCCGCAGCGAACTGGCGATGTCCGAGGCGTCAACGCCCATGTCGGCGGCGCGATTCCGGTCGATGAGCACGCGAAGTTCCGGCTTGTTGATGCGGAGCGTGGTATCGACGTCAGCCAGCCCTGGAATGGTCATCGCGGTTATGCGAAGGCGTTCCGAGTATTTGAATAGCTCACTGATTTCGGGGCCGCGGATGACGAAGTCGATGTCATAAGGCGCCGAGCCCTGGTTGAGCGATTGGATATTGCCGACGCGGCAGCGGAGATCGGGGAACTTCTTTAATTTTGCGCGCACCGCGGTCATCACGTCCCGCTGCGAGTAAACCCCTTGAAAAGCCTCGGCGGGGTGGCCTTCGAGCGTTTTGTGCCATAGGCGAGAGAGCGAAAAAACCCGGTTTTCAATGTCTTCCAGAGCAAGATAGATGCGGCCGCTGTTCACGCTTTGCAGGTACCCGGAGCCCACCACGGCCACAACATGCTTGATGCCGGGCATGGGTTTAAGTTCCAGGTAGATACGGTCGAGGACTTCCTGCATCGCTTGCAGGCTCGTCCCTTCCGGAGTGTTGATGCTAACCTCGATTTCGCTTTCGTCCACATTGGTCGGCAAGTATTCCTGGCGAACGAGACGGAACAGAGGGACGGTGCTGCAGATGGTGACGACGCCGAGCGAAGCGATGACCAGCCGGTGGCTCATCGACCATCCGAGCAGCTTCATATAGAACCGTTCGGTCACCCCGTAGAGCCCCTTGCTCGAGGTATGCAGCCCTTCGCCCTGCTTCAGCATGCGGGAACACATCATCGGCGTAAGGCTGAAGCTAACGACGAGTGAGACCAGAATCGCGACCGTCGCCGTCACCCCGAAAGAGTACAGAAACCGGCCCGAAATCGAAGACATGAAGGAGACCGGCAGGAACACGACAATCAGGCTGAGCGTAGTGGCCATGACGGCCAGGCCAATGTCTTTCGTGGCTCGGACCGCGGCTTCGCGCGGAGCCATTTTCTTTTCGTCGACAAAGCGGAAGATGTTTTCGAGTACGACGATCGCGTCGTCGATCACCACCCCGACCATCAACACGAGGGCGAGCATCGTAATGTTGTTCAGCGTGAAGTTCATCGCCCGCATGGCGCCGAAAGTGGCAATGATCGAAGCCGGGATGGCAACGGCACCGATGACCGTCGCCCGCCAATCCTGCATAAAGAGGAACACGACGAGCGAAGCGAGAATCGAACCCAGGATCAGATGGAGCAGCACCTCGTGGAAAGCGGCTTCGATATAGCGGGATTGATCCTGCAGAATGTCCAACTGGACGCCCGGCGCAAGCAGCGGGGTGACCTTGGCCAATCGAGCCTTCACGCCGTTCACGACGTCAATCGTATTCGCGCCGGATTGACGGCGGATTTCGAGTGCCACCGCAGGCTTGCCATCGAACCGGGCCGCGGTGCGTTGCTCCTTATGGCCGTCCTCGGCATAGCCGATGTCGCGAATCCGGATGGGGGAAGAGCCGATGGTGGCGACAACGAGTTCGTTAAAGGTCTTCGGATCGGGAAAACGGCCGAGGGTGCGCAGAACGAGTTCCCGGCTGCCCTGGTCGACCCGGCCGCCCGGGATGTCGGAGTTCTGCCTCGCAATCGCGTTCCGGACGCTCAGGATTGGAATTTTATAGGCGGCGAGACGCTCAGCATCGACCCAGATGTTAATCGCCCGTTTCTGGCCGCCGATGAGTTGCACCTGGCCGACGCCACCTACGCTTTCGATGGAATCCTTGATGTCTCGCTCGCCGATCTCATAAAGCTCACGGCCGGTCTTATCGCCGCTGAGGATCAGCGTCATGACGGGCGAGGCGTCGGTGTCGAGCTTCTTAATGAGGGGCGGTTTGGCGTCGCGAGGCAGTTGAGAGATAATGCTGGCGATGGCGTCGCGAATGTCCTGCGCGGCCACATCGATGTTGCGATTCAAGTTGAAAGTGATCGTAACGATCGAGATAGATTCGGTCGAAGTGGAGCGAATATTGTCGATGCCTTCGACCGTCGAAACCGAGTCTTCGACGAAGCGGGTAACGGCGCTCTCCATCTCTTCGGGCGAAGCGCCGGGGAGAATGGTGCGAACCGAGATGATCGGCATGTCAACATCAGGGAACCGGTCAATCCCGAGTTTGGAGTACGACACCCCGCCGATGACAACCATCGCAAGGATCAACATCACGGCAAAGACGGGCCTAGCGACACAGACTTCGGCGAGCTTCTGCATCTAGTTTTCCTTGACCTTCTGACCCTTCGTCATGCGGTCCGTGGCAGGATTGACAATGTGATCGCCAGGATTCAAACCTTCCACGATCTCAATGGAATCCGGTGCCATTCTTCGGCCCGTCTTGACGATCCGATCTTCCAACGCACCATTTTTTATGACGAAGGCCCGTTCAATTCCCGCGAAGCTAACGATGGCGTTGCCCGGGACGACAATGCCCTGCGACGCGGCGTTCAAGGTAATTGAACCCTGGACAAAGGAGCCGGGACGGAGAACGCCATCAAGATTTGGGATCTCTCCTTCGACCAAAAGAGAACGGCTTTGGACTTCGATCGCAGGGCTGAGGCGGACCACCCGGCCCGTGCGGACGATCGGAGAACCTTCCAGCCGGACCTCAATTGCTTGGCCGCGGGCGATCCGGGCGGCGAGCCGTTCCGGCACGTCAAGTCGAACTCGCAGGGGGTTCTGCCGGACGAGGGTAAGGATGGGAGCGTTGATCGGAAGGTACTCGCCGACGGAGGTGGGGCGGCGGGTGACGGCGCCGGTGAAGGGGGCGCGGATGGTGCAGTCGTCCAGCTGTTGGCGGGCGAGAGCGAGGGTCGCACGGCGTTCGC
>JBKJLJ010001093.1:0-17071 GCA_046597015.1 Bryobacteraceae bacterium | reverse complement strand
ATAGTTACTCGAATCAAACTGCACCTCAGTACGGGAATTAGCCCCGGTCAACACCCGGTCTTCCGAGAGCAGCGGAGCGTTAATCGCGGCCGCTACCCATTCGCTCGTATCGCCCCGGCGGACGGAGACATCGCCGGAAATAAGACTCACCCGCGCTACGCCGCGGCCCTGTTCTTCGACGTCCTGAGCGAACCCGGCGCCCCCGGATAGAGTGGCTATGGCAACAGCGGAAAGAAAAATGCGGAACATGGCTGGTTCCCCCCGCGATCTACGATTGCAATCGCCTCACCAAACTGTAACTAGCCTGTTTTCAATAGCGGAGTCAGTTTCCGAGTGGTGGATTTCAACCACCGCTGGTGGATCCCGTGTAGGGGAACCCCGCTGTAGCGGCCAATGTTGCAAGAAGCTGCCTGCGCGGCATCGAGAGTCAGTATATTAGAGGTATGCAATATCCAGAGCATTTGATCGGCATCATGCGCCAAGATTTGACAAAATACGGGATCGTGGAAACCCGCACCCCTGAAGAAGTCGACGCCGTTTTAGCGCCTGGCAAGGGCACCGTATTGATGGTTGTCAACTCGGTCTGCGGTTGCGCCGCTGGCAAGGCCCGCCCCGGGATCGTCCGCGCGCTGGCTGATTCTCCCATCAAGCCGGACGTCGCCGCGACCGTATTTGCGGGCGGAGATGTGGAAGCCGTGGCCCGGGTTCGCGAGCACCTGTCGCCCCTGCCGCCCAGTTCCCCCTCGGTCGCCATTTTCAAAGACGGCAAACCGGTCTACATGATGCATCGTCATCAGATCGAGAGCCGCGACATGTTCCTGATTGCGCAAGAGTTGCAGAACGCCTTCGCCCTCCACTGCTCCAAGTAGGATGACCCGCCGATCGATGCTCGGGCTCGCCGCCCTCCCGGCCCTAGCCGCTTCCACACCGGCGGTTACCGCCCAAGTCCAGCGTTTGCAGTTGAAGCACACCTGGACGACGGTGATGAGTTCGAGCACTTATCGGGACGTCCTCTACGTTAATCTCACCGCCGACGGAATCACTGGCCGTGGCGAAGGGGCAGGCATTGTCCGGTACGGCGAAACCGCTGAGGCGGGGGTTCAATTCGTAAAGCAGCTAGCCCCGGAACTAGTTCGGATGGACCTCCGCCACTACGGCAAAATCATCGACTGGGTTCTGCAGAAGAGCCCCGGCGATTGGGCCGCTAAAGCCGCCGTTGATATCGCAATTCATGATTGGGTGGCGCAGCGCCGAGGGTTGCCGGTGCACGCTCTGTGGGGCCTCGATCCGAAAGACGCGCCACTGACGACGTTCTCGATCGGCATCGACAAGGCCGACGTGATTCGCCAGAAGGTCCGGGAGGCCGAGGCTTATCCGGAACTGAAGGTGAAGGTTGGCCTGGATACGGATGAGGAAGTGATCGAGGCCGTCCGCAGTGTGACGAAGAAGCCGTTGCGTGTGGACGCTAACGAAGGCTTCAAAACGAAGGAAGAGGCCGTCCGGAAGATCAATTGGCTCGAAACGATGGGCGTCGTTTCGATCGAGCAGCCGATGGCGGCGCATTTAATCGAAGAACACAAATGGATTCGGCAGCGGATCCACATTCCGATGATCGCCGATGAGGCGTGTCTTCGTCCGGCCGATATTCCGAAGCTGGCGGACGCCTTTGACACCGTGAATATCAAGATCGACAAGGCGGGCGGTCTGCTGCAGGGCTACCGGATGATTCAGATCGCTCGGAGTCTCGGCATGAAGACGATGCTGGGCTGCATGATCTCCAGTTCGGTGGCCATCACGGCCGCGGCCCAGCTTTCGCCGCTCGTCGATCACGCCGACCTCGACGGGAATCTGCTGATTTCGAACGACCCGTTGCGCGGCGTCCGCGTGGTGAATGGGAAACTGGTTCTGCCCGCCGGCAACGGGCTTGGGCTTACTCGATAGCAAGCCCCTCGCCTCGTAGCCCGAGTCGACTATACGGCCGCCAACGCCTGCTCGATATCCCACAGCAAGTCTTCGATATCCTCGATGCCGACCGAGAGCCGAACCATACCCGGTTCCACGCCCGCCGCCGCCTGCTGTTCCGCCGTCAACTGCTGATGCGTCGTCACCGCCGGTTGAATCACCAGACTCCGCGCATCGCCGACGTTGGCTAAGTGGGAGAAGACCTGCAAGGAGTCGACGAACTTCTTGCCCGCCTCGGCGCCGCCCTTCAGCGCAAAGCTAAAGACGGCCCCGGCGCCCTTCGGCAAATACTTCACTGCCATGGCATGATAAGGGCTGCTCGCCAGGCCCGGGTACTTCACCCACGCCACCCGCGAATCTCCTTCCAGGAACGTCGCCACCGCCATCGCGTTCGACACGTGCCGATCCATGCGCGGCCCTAGCGTCTCCAAACCCTGCAGGAACTGGAACGAATTGAACGGGCTCAAGGCCGGGCCAATGTCTCGCAACCCTTCTACGCGGGCTTTGATGATGAAAGCGATCGGCCCCAAGACCTCGGCAAAATTTAAGCCGTGATAAGCCGGCGACGGCGTGTTCAACAGCGAGTGCTTGCTCGCCTTCCAATCGAACTTCCCGGCGTCGACAATGATGCCGCCGATCGAGGTCCCGTGACCGCCGATAAACTTCGTCAGCGAGTGCAGAACAATATCGGCACCGTGCTCAATCGGGCGGCACAAATACGGGGTGGCAAACGTGTTGTCGATGATCAGCGGCAAACCGGCCGCATGAGCAATCTTGGCCACGGCGGCGATGTCGAAGATGTTGCCGCGCGGGTTGGAAATCGTCTCGCCATAGATCGCCTTGGTCTGCGGCGTAATCGCCTTGCGAAAGTTCTCCGGGTCGTCGGGATCGACGAACGTCACGCTAATCCCCATGCGCCGGAACGTAACGGAGAACTGGGTGTAGGTCCCGCCATAAAGCGTGCTCGAACTAACCAGATGGTCGCCCGCTTCCATCAAACTCGTCAACGCCAGGAACTGCGCCGCCTGGCCGCTGGCGACTGCCAATGCCGCCACGCCGCCTTCGAGCGAAGCCACGCGCTGCTCCAGCACGTCGGTTGTCGGATTCATGATCCGGGTATAGATATTTCCAAACTCCTGCAGGCCGAACAAACGCGCCGCATGATCGGAGTCTTTGAATACAAACGAGGTGGTCTGGTAGAGCGGCACGGCCCGCGCGCCAGTCGTGGGGTCCGGCGAATAACCGGCATGAAGGCTCCGGGTATTGAACCCGAGCTGTCGATCGATCTTGGAGTCTGACATAGACGCTATTCTACTCGCGCAGCCACTCGTCGCGGTGAGCCGCTACAAACGCGTCGTCGTTTAAATGCGGATAAGTCGCATAGACCCGATCGATCTCGGCCCTTTGCCCCGCCGACAAACTCTCGTTCGGGTCCAGGCACCACAGGCCGTCGAGCAAACCTTGGCGCCGCAGAACCTCGTGCAGCCCGGCAATGCAGCCATGAAATCCATTGGCCGCATCGAAGAACGCGGCATTCGCATCAGTCACTTCCATGTTCAATCGCAGCGGATCCGGATGCGTTCGAATCCCGGCCTGCATCTCCACGGCGCGCTTGGTCCATACCGACCAATGCCCTAGTAACCCACCCACAAAGCGCACCCCCTGATACTCGCTAAGCAGGTCCAGCACGATGTTGTCGTCGTTGCCGGTGTAGAGCGCGATGTCGCGTCCGCTCTCGGCCACCGCCCGCATTACGTCGATCGTCTGGTAGCGATTGAACGGAGCGATCTTGATCCCGACCACGTTTTCGATCTCTACGAACTGCCGCCAAAAGGCAAAGGGCAGCACCCGCCCACCCACCGCCGGCTGCAAGTAAAACCCCACCACCGGCAAGACCCGCGCCACTTCTTGAACGTGTTCAATTAATTTGCGGTTGTTCGCATTGGCCAGCGCCGCCAGGCTCAGTAGTCCCGCGTGGTAGCCCAAATCGCGCAGCATCGTCGCCTCTCGCACTGCCTGTTTGGTCGGTCCGCAGACGCCGCCAATGCGCACGACATCGTCCATCTCTTCCCGCGCCAACTCCAGCACCGGCCGCAGCAAACCCGCCTCTCGAATGGCGAACTGTGTCGTATGCACGCCCACCGCCACCCCGCTCGCTCCGGCCGCGACGTAGTAACGCGTCAGCGCCCGTTGCCGCCGCTCGTCCAGTTTCCGCTCCGCGGTCAACGCCAACGGATGCGCCGGAATTACGCCACCTTTACGAAACGAAGCCAATCCGTCCATCTTTTAAAACTTCCCGTCCCGCGTCATAAATCCGGTGGGCTTCGAAAGCGTCGGCCCGCCCATACCAATCCACTGTGCCAGCCATTCGATCATCTCGTCGGGCGTGACGCTCGGGTACCCAAACAGCCGGTGACACTTCCCCGCGTCGTTCAACAGCGAGTCCTCCGCTTCCACCCCGACAAACTCCGGCGTCACGCCGAAACGCCGGCCAAACGCCTTCGCGACGGCCCGAACCCCCAAGGTTTCCGGCCCCGCCAAATTCAATACCGCCGCCGGCGAACTCGCCATCGGAAACGCGCGCAGCGCCACCGAGTTCGCGTCGCCCTGCCAAATGGCGTTCACCGCGCCCATGGTTACGTCCACCGGTTGCCGTTCGAACACTTTCGTTCCAATCTCGAGCAGCACCCCGTAGCGCAGGTCCTGGGCGTAATTCAGGCGCAACAAAACCACTGGCGTCTGCTGTACCCGCGCATGGTACTCAAACATCCGCTCCCGCCCCAAGCCCGTCCAGGCGTACTCGCCCACCGGCACCGCCGCATCATTTTCCGCCGCCCCATACCGCGTAAACGGATAGACGTTGCCGCTCGAAAACGCCACGATCCGCGACGATCGAAACCGCTCGCAGACGATCGCCGGCACCAGCACGTTCATCGCCCAGGTCAACGCCGGATCGGTCGCCGACCCGAATTTCCGCCCTGCCGCATGGATCACAAATTCGCACTCCGGTAACGCTTCCACCTGCGCCCGGTCGAGCAGGTCAGCCTGCACGCATTCCACTCCCGCCGCCGCCAATCGGTCGCGGGTATCGAGGTCTGAAAACCGGGCCACCCCATAGACACGGCCCTTCCCTCCGGCCTGGTCCATCGCCCGGCGCGCCCGCATCGCCAGCGTCGGGCCCATCTTGCCGCCGACGCCCAGAATCATCAGATCCCCGCGCAAACGGCCAACCGCCTCTACGTCCGCCGGGCTTGGCTGCGACAACAGGTCTTCGAGTTCTGCAACAGTTTTGATCATCGTTTGTACCCAATCTTGCGCAGGAACTCCTGCCGCGCCACTGTGTCCTCGGCCGTCTCAATCCCCTTCGGACTCTGGCCATCAATCACGCCCAGCACGCCCCGCCCCGTCTCGCTTTCGGCCACGATCAACGAAACCGGATTCGCCGTCGCGCAAAATAAGTTCACCACCTCGGGAACGTCCTTGATGCGACCGAGAATGTTGATCGGAAACCCGCCTTGCAGTACGATCACGAAGAGATGCCCGGCGGCGGCCCGCTGCGCGTTCTCGACGGCGCAGGCGATCAATTCCTGGTCGTTGCCATCATGGCGCGTCAGGCACGGGCCGGAGGCTTCATTGAAGGCTATGCCAAACTTTATCGCCGGATTCGTATTCACAATCGCTTCATACAAATCCTCCACGGTCTTGATGAAATGGCTTTGGCCGACAATGACATTGGCACCGTCGGGAAATTTGATGGGAATATTAAGGAGGACCATACGTTTTGGAAACTCCCTCATTCTACCTGTCTGACCGCGAAGTGCTCAGCCGCATCGAACGCCTGCCCCATGGCAAGGCCAGTTTCAAGAACCTCGTGCGCGAACTTTCCGCCCGCGGCGATCAGCGCGAAGCCCTGGAAGCGACCCTGCTTCGGCTCACGCAAAAGGGTGACCTGATCGAGATTCGCTCCGGCCAGTACATTGTGGCAAAAGGCAGCCGCGAGTTCGCCACGGGCCGTCTCAGTGTCCACCGCGATGGCTTCGGCTTTGTTACCCCGGCTCACAAAATCGAAGGGCTCGAAGGCGACATTTTTATCCCGCCGAAGCAGGCTGCCGCCGCCATGCACGGCGACCGCGTCATGGTTCAGATCGGGCAGATCGGCCGTGAAGGTAAGGCCGAAGGCCAAATCATCCAAGTGATTGGCCGTGCCCATTCCACCGTCGTCGGTGAGTTCCGCGTCCGCAATCACGGCAACTGGGTGAAGCCCCACGATGACCGGATCCAGCAGTGGATCTACATCCCGGATGGCTATGAAATTCCGCGCTCGACAGCCCCCGACCGCACCGGGGCCGTGCCGCGCGACTACCGCAACGCCGCGGAACTCGACCATGCCATCGTCGACATCGAGATCCTCGAGTTCCCTTCCGACGACAGCGACGGCGTCGGCCGCGTCATCGAAGTTCTCGGCCAAATTGGCGACTTCGGCCTGGATGTCGAAATTACCATCCGCAAGCATCACCTGCCCCACCACTTCCCCGATAGCGTTCTCCAACAAGCCCGCGGAATTTCACCCGTCATCCCCGTCGAAGAGATCGCCCGCCGACGCGACTACCGCCATCTCCCGATCGTCACGATCGACGGCGAAACCGCTCGCGACTTCGACGACGCTATCTACGTCGAACCCCTTCCCAACGGCCATTGGAAGCTCGATGTGCACATCGCCGATGTCAGCTTCTACGTCCAACCCGGCAGCTCCATCGACAAGGAAGCTCTCTTCCGCGGCACCAGCGTTTACTTCCCGGACCGCGCCGTCCCCATGCTCCCCCATGAGCTTTCCACCAACCTGTGTTCGCTCGTTCCGCACGAAGACCGCCTTGTTCTCTCCGCAGAACTCGGACTCGACCGCACGGGCGATGTCGTCGCCCAAACCTTTCATCGGGGCGTGATCCGCTCGGCCGCGCGGATGACTTACACCTCCGTGCACAAAATTCTCGAAGGCGACGAAGCCGAACGAACCCAATACGCGGCGCTGGTCCCGCATTTTGAAAACATGCAGGCTCTGGCGCTCGTGCTGAACCGCAAGCGCGTCAAGCGCGGATCGATTGATTTCGTCCTTCCCGAACCGCTCATCGAGTTCGACAAGAACGGCCTGATGGTCGGCGTCACGCGCGCCCCGCGGAACATCGCCCACCGCCTCATCGAAGAGTTCATGCTCGCGGCCAATGAAGCCGTCGCGGCCCACATCGAAGCGGCCGGCGTCGCCGGCATCTATCGCATTCACGAAGTACCCGACTTCAAAAAAGTTGCGGACTTCGAAGAGATCGCCTCCCAGTTCGGCTTCTCCCTCGGCTTCCCTGCCCTGCCTGTTAAGAAGCATAAGGTCGTCGATCGCCATCGCGATGGCCGCAAGGGCCGCCACGATATCGTGCTGCCAGACGAGCGGGTCCAGATCACCTCCCGCGCCTATCAAAAGTTGGTCGCCAAGCTGGAAGGAACCCCTGAGGAGCGCATCCTTAGCTACCTCATGCTCCGCTCACTCAAACAGGCCCGCTACTCCCACGAGAACGTCGGCCACTTCGCGCTGGCTTCGAAAACCTACACCCACTTCACCTCGCCCATCCGGCGATATCCCGACCTCATGGTCCATCGCATTCTAGGCGGGCTTTTCGATGGCCTCGGCGAAGTTTGGAACGAAGAGCAACTGGAAGAGATCTCGACCGATTGCTCCTTCACCGAGCGCCGCGCCGGAGAAGCCGAGCGCGAACTCGTCGAGTGGAAAAAGGTGCAGTTCATGATCGATCGGGTCGGCGAAGATTTCGCCGGTATCATCATCTCGATCACCAAGTCCGGCATGTTCGTCGAACTGGCCGACCTGTTTATCGAAGGATTGCTCCCCATCGACAACCTACCCGGGGACCGGTTTCGCTTTCTCGAAGGCTCCCGCCGCCTCATTGGCGATCACACGCGCCGTCAATTTGCGATTGGTGATCCCATCCGCGTCGTTCTCGAGCGGGTCGACGCGGTTGATCGGCGGCTGAACTTCAGCCTCCACGAACCCCGGCCGCCGCGGAAAAAGAAGAAAAAGTATTAGGCCTTCAATAATGCTTTTATGGCGTCCACACACAACACCGCGGCGTGCTTGGATTCATTGGGCAACCCGTCCAGTTCGGCCTCAATCACGGCTGCACTAAACGTCGCCAGCTGGGCCCGAGTTTTGCCCGTAACCCACTCGGCCAACGCGGAACCGGCTGCGATCGATGCCGTGCAACCACGGGTTTGAAACGCCGCTTCCCGGGCCAAATCCCCATCCCACGCAACTGACAGTTGCAGAATGTCCCCGCATATCGGATTCTCCACGCGTACCGTAACCGCCGGAGCCGGCAGCACCCCCACGAAGCTGGGCGACTGAAAATGTTTCAAAAGGCGAGTACTATACATGAGATACTGATATGGCTTTACCCTATCAGCTTAATGCGAATTGACCCTCAGAGCGTCCACGCGCCCGAAATTGGGGCCGTTTGGATCAACTCGCCTCCGTTAACCCTCCGCCAATTGCGCGGCAGCATTGTCTTGCTCGATTTTTGGGATTTCACGTGCGTGAATTGTATTCGCACCCTTCCCTACGTCACTGCATGGCACAAGCGCTACCGAGATCTCGGCCTGAACGTCATCGGCATCCACGCCCCCGAATTTTATTTCTCGAAGGCTCCCGAAGTCATCGAGCGGGGAATGGCCGAGTTCGGGATCGAGTATCCGGTCATGCTGGATAACGATTACGCGGTCTGGAAGCTTTTCGCCAATCGGTATTGGCCCACGAAATACCTCATCGATCCGCAAGGATACATGCGCTACGCCCACTTCGGCGAAGGTGCTTACGGGGAAACCGAAGAAGCGATTCAGGAACTCCTGCGCGAACAGACGCCCCGCGTCTCGCTGCCGCCCATTATGGCCCCGGTTCGCCCCATGGATCAGCCCGGAGCGCTTGCTTTCTGCCCGCAGCCCAGCCCGGAAATCTACCTCGGCCATCGCCGGGGACGGCTTGCCAACGCTGATGGGTTTAAGGAAGATGATCTTCATCGTTACGACCTCGGGGCCGGTCCCCAAGCCGATACCCCGGAACTGGCCGGTCTTTGGAACTCATTGCCGGACTGTCTCACCGTTGGCTCGCGCGACCCCTCCGACCCCTCCCGCCTCTGCCTGCTGTATTCGGCCGCCGAAGTCAATCTGGTCCTGTGTCCGTCGATCTCGCTGCCCAAAGGGCGCATCGATGTGACCGATAACGGGGCTCCGATCGCTGCAGCCATGCGCGGTGCCGACATCTCGGTGGATGCCCAAGGCAATACTTTCGTTACGGTCGACCGGCCCCGGCTCTACCGGCTCATCAATCGGGCGACGTTTGAAACCGCGCTCCTGGAAATCCGTTCCCTCACCACCGGCCTCCAGATGTTCGCCTTCACCTTCGGCAGTTGCCTGGAGGGCCGTGCGTGAGGGTGCAAACCGAAATCCGCGTCGTCGCCGCCGTCATCGAACGGGCCGATAAGCAGATTCTGATTTGCCAGCGGCGCAGCACGGATCGCCATGCTCTCAAATGGGAGTTCCCCGGGGGTAAGGTCGAGCAGGATGAAGATCCTCGCGAAGCCCTGCTCCGGGAACTGCAAGAAGAGCTCGACATCACCGCCGAAATCGGCGAAGAGATTGGCCGGTATGAGTTCCAATACACCGGACGACGACCGATTCTGCTGATCTTCTTTCGGGTCACCAAATACTCGGGTGCACTCCGCAATCGGATCTTCTCGCAGGTGATTTGGGAGAGCCCTGCCAACCTGCCCACCTACGACTTCCTCGATGGCGACCTCGATTTCGTTCGTCGCCTCGCCCGGGGATACGCTCGTTCAGCCGCGAGCGGCAGCTAAGCCCAGCGTCTTCCGCAACACGCCGAACGCCGCCGCGGTTTTGGCTTCCACCTGCCGCATCCCCTGCTCGCGATAGCTCTGCGCCGCACCATAATCGTTGTGCACCGCCAACAACGCATCGCCCATCTCCGCCGCTGTCGCGGTGTTCAGATCGAACGCCCACCGCCCCAGTCCGAAGTCGGTGAACATCTGCGCCTTCTTGCCGAAGGCATAGTCGTAACAATGGAGACACGGTAACCCGTTCGCCAAGGCCATCAGGTTCAAATGCGGCTCCATGTTGAACATTGTCCGCGACCGCAGCGCCACACTCAACGCTTCGTCCGGAAGCCAGAACTGCTCGCGTAGTTTCACTTTCGCTCGAATCGCCGGCGGCAGCGGATCCAGCAGCGCCTCTTTATTCACCGCCATTTCCCGGTCGTCTTCCGGAGCCAGCAGCACAGGCAGACCGGTCTCCCGCACCCACCGTTCCATCACGGCCCGCATCCGCGCACAGTATTCTGCTCCCCGGTCCTTCACGCTCGGTCGAGTCAACACCGCGTAATGGGCTATCGACATCAGAAATTTGCCCGGCTCGAGTCCTACGCTCTGCAAGTAAGCGTTGGCGCGGGCGTCATCGCGCTGCCGAAACTGCAAGGCAATATCCGGTGCAAAGTCCATCGCCGGTGCTTTCACCCCGGCTCCGCGCAGCACGTCGAGCGAAATCGTGTCGCGTGTATAAACAAACGACGCCTCGCTGAGAATTCGGCGCACGACCATCGGGCTCGGCTCGGCAAAAGCGTCAAAGGTCTGCGCATAAATTCCGTAGGGCTTGCCCAATTCCTTCGCCCGAAACAGCGGCAGCAACGAGTTGATCACCGCGTCCCAACTCGTCGCCGTCTGATAAACGAACCCGTAGTTGATTACCATCCCGGAGTTGTACAGGAAGAGGTCCGTATCCTCAAAGGCCCTCTTCACCGGCTCATCGCCGATCTCGCCGCGCACCTCGCGAAAGTTTGGAAAGTCCCGCCGGATCATCCGACGGACGTCGTCGTTCGCGTTTTTCACCCAACACGTCACGTCCGCCTCGGGCACGAACCGCGTCAATGCCCCCAACATCGCCGGGGTGAAACATACGTCCCCGATGTTCCGGGTCTGCCAACCGGTCCGCAGCAAAATCTGCGGACGCTTTTGCATCATCGCCAACAGAAGAGAACGCCGAGTCATCACGGCAGTTTGAACGATAATCCCCGTTCCCGATTGAAGCGCTCGGACGACTCTTTATCCACAATGGCCAACGCCGCCTTGGCCACCTTATGGTCGGGCTTCACATAATGCAGCGTCTCGCCTTCATACCAATAGGCTACGGCCTGCACGAGCGATCCATCCTTAAATGCGATCAGCGTCACAGAGGGCGCTTTCGCCGCCTTAACCTCTTGTCCTTCATAGGGCTTGCTCTCGGCGAAATACTCCCGCATTAATGGCTTGGCCGTATCGGGCACATAGTTTGGATTCACGCTCACAATCGGGGACTGCTGCTGGACCACCGTGATCGGGGCCTGCTGCGGCACGGGCTGATACCAGATCATCGGTTGCTGTTGCTGCTGAGGATACCAGAACGGCGCGACCACCGGAAAATACGGCCGCCTTACCCCTGGCGCGCCTAAGTGCAGCGGACGCCCGGAAACGGTCGCCGCCAACCCTGTCCCATGATTCTGCACCTGGGGCGGCAACACCGCTGGGGAGCCGGTCGAGTGTTGGGGGAACGTCGGCGACTGCGGCCGTTGGCCCCATAATCCTCCGGCGATCATTCCAATCAGAATCACGATCCTCATGCCCCCAGCCTACACCCGTTGGGCATTTGCTTCAATCACCACGTCGTGTAAACTATTGCACATTCCGTTTGCGCGTATTGCATTGAGAACCAATATGAAACCCCTATCTCTCCTTCTCTTGACCCTCGCCACCATGGCTTTCGCTCAACCATCCGCCACCCTCTTCGACGCCATCCGTTCCAACAACCTGGCTACCCTTCGCGCCACCCCCGAAACCACCATCAACGCCCAAGGCCGCCTTGGCCTGACCCCTCTGATGTACGCCTCCGCATTCGGCAGCCCGGAGGCCATCGAGATCCTGCTCAGTAAAGGAGCCGATGTCAAAGCAAAGGACCCCCGGGACGCCACTGCGCTCCACTACGCCGCCTGGGACGCCGCACGCACGAACCTCCTCCTTAGCCGTGGGGCCGATCCTAACGCCGTATCCAAGCTCGGGCGCACCCCGCTTCTCGTCGCCGCTAGCAGCCCCACTGGTGCCCCGGTTATCCCCATTTTCCTCGAAAAAGGAGCCAATCCTATGCTCCGCGACGCCATGGGATTCAACCTGCTGCAACCCGCCGCGATCGGAAACACCCAGTTCGCAGCCATGCTGCTAGAAAAAGGTTTCCTCATCAAAGACGGCACTGACCTCGGCGGCTTCACCCCGCTCCACCTCGCCGTCATCCGCAATAACGTCCCCTCCGCCCGCCTCCTCCTGGCCAAAGGAGCCGACGCCAACGCCGGGAATACGTTCGCCGGAAAGGTCAAATTTGGTTTGATCGAACTCCGGGGAATTACGCCCCTGATGTTCGCCAGCAGCGTCGGCACCGCCGAAATGGTCACGCTCCTCCTCGACGCCGGAGCCAATCCGAATCAGCAGGACGCCCGCGGCATGACCGCGCTGATGTTCGCCCTCGCCGCCGAAAACCAGAACCTTCCGGCGGCCAAGATCCTGCTCGCGCGCGGCGCGAAAGTGGATCTTAAAATGACTTCCGGAGACACGGCCGCCGACTGGGCCCACCGCTCCAAGTGGCCTGGCGGCTTGGCTCTTGTCAAGGACGCTCCCCGCAGCGGCGCTTCCCCAGTCGACCCCGGCAAGCCCGCCCCCGCCGCCGGCCCCCGCGCCGCTGCCGAACGCGGCCTCGACCTGCTAAGCCGCTCCTCCCAGGAGTTTTTCCAGCAGTCCGGCTGCGGAGCCTGCCACCACGGCGTGAGTACCCTGATGGCTTCGAACGCCGCCAAGGCATCCCACGTACCGGTGCCAACCGGCCCCACGCAACTTCTCAGCCGCGGCCTGGTCGCCGCCATCGCCGCCGACCTGCCCAATCTCCTCCAAGGTGCCAGCACCGGCGGTGCCACCGACACCGCCTCCAACTACCTGACCGGGCTCGCCGCCGCCAACTATCCTGCCGATATCAACACCGATATCCTGGTTCATTACATCGCCGTCAACCAGGCGCCGGACGGCTCCTGGAATACCACCGGCGGCATCTCGCGCCCTCCTTCGGAAGAGACCGTCGCCGGCAAGACCGCTTTCTCCATCCGCGCCCTCCGCAGCTATCCGCTGGCCGGTCGCCAAGCGGAAATCGACGGCCGCATCGCCCGCGCCAAACAGTATCTCCTCGCCGTAAAGCCGATCACGGCGTATGAACACGCCGAGAAACTCATCGGCCTCCATTTCGCCGGTGCATCCGACGCCGAACTCCAATCCGCGGCGAAACCCCTTCTGGCCATGCAGCGTTCCGACGGCGGTTTCTCCCAGAATCCCCACCTGTCGAGCGACGCCTACGCCACTGGAATCGTCCTCTGGGCCCTCCAGCAAGCGGCGGTGATTCCCACCTCCCACCCGCTCTACCAACGCGGCGTCCAGTTCCTCGTCGATACCCAACGTGCCGATGGATCCTGGTACGTAGCCAGCCGCTCGCCGAAATTTCAGCCTTATTTCGAAAGCGGTTTCCCGTATGGCGGCGACCAGTGGATCTCTTCTCTAGCTACGGCCTACGCAACCATGGCGCTACTGCCGGTGCAGAGATAGAATGGAGCATGGCTGAGATTCGGCACTCCGTTTGCGCACTCGATTGTCCCGATGCTTGTGGGCTCGTGCTGAAGATTGAAGACGGCCGCGCCACGAAAATTCAAGGTACCCCGGGCCACCCCGTCACGCAGGGATTCCTGTGCGGCAAGGTGGCCCGTTATCTCGAGCGAGAGTACTCTCCCCATCGCCTCACAACGCCCCTCCGTCGCGTCGGTGCCAAGGGCGAAGGTCGCTTTGAACCCATTTCCTGGGAAGAAGCGCTGTCGACGATCACGGAGCGTTTTCAAAACATCATCGCCGACCACGGTGCCGAAGCCATCCTGCCCTACTCCTACGGCGGCTCCATGGGCCTCCTGAATGCCAACGGCATGGATCGGCGCTTCTTCCATCGCCTCGGGGCCAGCCGTCTGGACCGGACCATTTGCGCCTCCGCCGGTACCGCCGGCCTGATGGCCACCCAAGGCATCCGCTACGGCATCGATCCGGAAGCCTTCGTCCACTCCAAGCTCATCATCGCGTGGGGCGCGAACATTCTGACCACCAACGTTCACCTCTGGCCCTTCCTCGTCGAAGCCCGTCGCCAGGGTGCTAAGTTCATCGTTATCGACCCCGTTCGCACGAAGACCGCCAGCCTCGCCGACCAGCACATCCGGATCAACCCTGGCTCCGACCTCGCCCTCGCCCTCGGCCTGATGCACCTGCTCTTCGCCAGCGGCCAAGCCGACGAAGAGTACCTGAACTCCCACTCAAGCGGCTGGACCGACCTTCGCAAAACGGCGAAAGCGTACACCCCGGAAAAGGTCGCCGCCTGGACCGGCATCCCCGCCGCCGAGATCATCGAACTCGCCCGCGCCTATGGCGAAACGAAGCCATCCGTAATCCGCCTTAACTACGGCGTGCAGCGGAGCGAACGGGGCGGCGCCGCCGTCCGCGCCGTGGCCATGCTCCCCATCATCACTGGCGCTTGGCGGCATCTCGGTGGCGGCTTGCAACTCTCAACCTCGCAAGCCTTCCACTTCAACCGCGCGGCGCTCGAAATGCCGGAGTTGCAGCCCCACCCCACCCGCCTCATCAATATGTCGGAGCTCGGTTCCACGCTGACGAAGGTCAACGATCCTCCCGTGAAGGCGCTCGTCGTTTACTGTTCGAACCCTGCAGCCGTCGCGCCCGACCAGCGCGCGGTTCTCGCCGGTCTCCGCCGGGAAGACCTCTTCACCGTCGTCGTCGAACAGTTCCAAACCGACACTGCCGACTACGCCGATCTCGTCCTGCCCACTACCACTTTCCTGGAACACACCGATCTTTATGGCGCCTACGGCCATCACTACGTCCAACTTGCTCGTCCCGCCCTTCCGCCGCCCGGCGAAGCCCGATCGAACGTCCAAATCTTTCGCGAACTGGCCCTCCGCATGGGCTTCGAAGAGCCCGCGTTTACCGAAAGCGAAGACGACATGATTCGTGGCATCCTCTCAAGCGGCCATCAGCACCTCGACGGCATCACCCTCGAACGGCTCGACATTGAGCACTCGATCCGGCTCAACCTCGGCGAAGGCCTCTTCCGGCCTTTCGTAAACGGCGGCTTTGGCCACGCCGACGGCAAGGCCGATCTCAGCCCGGCCGATCTCGACTACACGCCGCCCATGGAATCCCGCCACGGCGACTCCGCCCTGCGCCAGCAATTCCCGCTCGAACTCATCAGCCCCAAAAATCACGACAGCATGAACTCCACTTTTGGCAATCGGCTCGACGTCGACCGCCAAACCGCGATCCTGCATCTCAGCACCGCCGACGCCGCCCAGCGCGGCATCGTCAACGGCGATAGTGTTCGCGTCTTCAATGGACGGGCCAGCGTCGTGTTGGCCGCCGAAGTGGACGGCGTCGTCGGGCCGGGCACCGTCAGTTCCCCGAGCCTCCGCTGGCCTAAAAAGCAGCCGGGCGGCCTCAATATCAACGCGTTAGTCAGCGAACGCTTGACGGACATCGGCGGCGGCGCTACCTTTTATAGTTGCCTTGTGCAAGTTGAGAAAGCCCAAGTAGAACAATGCGAAGACTAATCGCTTTCCTCGCCCTCGTCGGGCTCCTCGCGGGCTCGTCCTGCAAAACGCGCAAGCCCAAGCCGGAAGTCCTCGTCGACGACACCCAGGCCCAACTCGGATCCATCGTCGCGGCCAACAACCCCCAAACGGCTGCCCAACTCCTGCGTGGCTTCTACGATCTCGAAAATGGCGCTTGGCGCTGGACCATGCCAAAATTTGCCATCAGCTTCCGCCCCCCGATCGGTGCGAAGGAAAAAGGGGCCCAGCTGAAAGCCGATATGGTCCTGCCCGAAGTGATCTTCTCGAAAACAGGTCCGATCGAAATCACCGTCTCCTGTAATGGAAAAGCCATCGGAAAGCAAAAGTTTGCCCAAGCGGGCGACGCCAAACTCGCGCTCGCCGTTCCCGCTGAACTCCTCTCGACCGAGGCGGTCACCCTCGAGTTCATCCTGGACAAATGGCTGCCCCCCGGGCCGGCCGATCCGCGCGACCTCGGCATGATCTTCTCTTCGGCTGGCCTCTCGCTCCCATGAGTTTGGTGCGCCGGTGGTGGTGGCTGCTCATCGCACCGCTCTTCAGCCTCGTCATTTTTCGCGAAAGCCTAGGTACCTGGTTTTTTAAAGACGACTTCGCCTGGCTTGGTCTCGGACTGTCGATCTACGACTTCCCTTCCCTGCTCGATGCGCTCTTCGCCCCCAAGGCGCAAGGAACCATCCGGCCGTTAAGCGATCGTCTCCCGTTCCTGCTCGGCTATGGGCTCTTCGGTCTCGACGCCCGCCCCTTTCGGATCTTCATTTTCGCCGTCCACAGTGTGAACCTGATGCTGCTTGCTTGGCTCGTCTTCCGCTGGACCTCCTCCCGCGTCGCGGCCGTTGCCGCCGCCGTCATATGGACCGCGCACTCCTCCCTCTCCCAGACCTTGTCCTGGAACAGTTCCATGAATCAGGTCCTCTGGCCCACCTGCATGTTGGCCGCCTTCCAGGCCCGGGAATTGGGCCGAAAAGCCAGAGAATGGCTTTTCTTTATCCTTGGCTTTGGCGTTCTCGAACTCAACGTCGTCTATCCGGCGCTGGTTCTGGCTCGCTATCCCGAGCGCTGGCGATCCACGTTGCCCCTTTTCGCCGCCAGCGGCGTCTACACCGTTTTCAATCGCTGGGTGTCGCCGCCAAAAACCAATCCCCTGTACGCCATGGACTTCCGCCCGGCTTCGATTCTAGAAACGCTATGGAGCTACCTCCAAATGTCGATGGGTTCGTTTCGACCGGACTTCCGCCCGGAATTGGCCGACTTCCTGCTGGGCTGCACCGTCATTGCCGTCGTCGGCTTTCTCATCGGCAC